>JAHHTM010000193.1 GCA_020024675.1 Muricomes sp. | reverse complement strand
ATATTTAAGAGGTGAATGTGATGGAAAGACAGATTCCTAAAAATGTACGTCAGATTGGTAATGTGAGTGGAAGTCCAAAAGTTTATATTGAAGATTATGTAGATACATTTTTTGCACAATTGTGCGAAAAAGCAGGCGAAGAACCGATTGGTGCTTTTCTGGTAGGAGAAACACAGAAGGTGGAAGAGGAAGAATACATATACATCTATGGAGCAATTCAGATGCATCAGTTAAAAATGCAAGGCGAAAACTATGTGATTGACGAGGATACATGGAAAAATGCTTATGAGGATTGTAAAATGTATTTTGAAGACGGGGAGATGATGGGATGGTTTGTTACCCATTCTGGAATGCCGCTGCAATTGGGTAGTAATATTGTCAAACTTCATAGAAAATCTTTTCCGAAGAAAAATACGGTATTTATTATGAAAGATTCTGTGGAAAAAGAAGAAGCGTTTTTTATTCAGAAATTTAATGATCTCATAGAAATGGGAGGTCACTATACATATTATGAAAAAAATCCGTCTATGCAGAATTATATGATTGCTTCAAGAAAGAAAAATGGGGTGAGTCCCACGGAAACTGTGGAAGATCGAGCGGCAAAGGATTTTCGCAGCGTTGTAAGAAGTAAAGAAGACAGACAGAGGAAAAAATCGAATAGACTTCTTCATGTTGCCAGTGCTTGCCTTGTTGTTATCGTTCTTGCTATGTTTGCCACGACAATAAATAACCTCGATAAAATGAAATCCGTGCAGACTGCATTGAACAAAATTGAGCAGGATAATATTTCTGATGAAAATGAGGACACAAACACGGATGAAATTCTTGAGGAAGATGTGGAAAACATGTCAAATGAAGATGATGAAAAAAACAGTAGTGATAAAATAGAACAAGAAGATAAACAGAAGCAGCAAACCGATGTGCAGGATAACCCGCCAGTGAAAGAAGATACAGTTGAAGAGCATGCGCAAAGCGAATCGACTTCTAGTACAAACCTCCAATCGGAAGTGGTAGAGAATAACGTGCAATCTGGTAATGATGGAGTGTATATGGTGGAACAAGGTGATACGCTGGTGATTATTAGTAAAAAAATATACGGGGATATGGATCATGTAGATGTCATATGTAAAATGAATGGTATTCAGGATGGGAATCTTATTTATGTAGGTCAAAAACTGGTACTGCCATAAACTTTGTGTTATACTTCATTAATAAAAAGCATAAGGGGAAGCATATGAAACAAAAGAAAAATGTTGATCTGCGTCTTGTGGATAATGCCAATTTAGACAAGCTGAAAATGAATGCGCGAAAACAGAAAGCAAAGCGGACAGGACGCCGATTAATATATATATTACTTATTGTCATGGTGTTAGGCGGGACAATCTTACTCCTTGAGAATCAGACATATACAAAAATGCTCAAAGTTGCAACATATGAAGCTCAGAATTTGGACACAAATTTATACGCACAGTTTGAAGATGGAATTGTTAGGTATAATAGAGACGGGATTGTTTTCCTCAATAAAAAAAATGAAGAACGTTGGATACAACCATGTCAGATGAAAAATCCGGACATCAAGATTTCAGGAAAAACGTTTGCGGTTTTTGATGTTGGCGGAAATTCGATTATGGTTTTTAATGACCGGGGATTGAAAGGGGAAATGAAGACTACCAGGCCAATAGAAAAGATTGCAGTGTCATCCCAGGGGATCATAGGGGCAATTCTTAGAAATGAGGATACACCTGTGATTACTCTTTATGATGCGATGGGGAATGTTCTGGTGGAATACACCGTTCCAATTGGTACAATTGGGTATCCTGTTGCGCTTGAATTATCGGGAGACGGCAAGATCCTTGGGGTTTCTTACCTTTTTACAAAAGGAGGAAATATACAATCTAAAGTTGTGTTCTACAATTTTGGAAGTGCAGGAGATAAAAAAATAGATCATCAGGTATCTATAGAAAAAGTTCAGGATGAGATCGTTCCTGAAATATACACTCTTGATGATTCTACATTTGTGACTGTAAGTGATGATTCATTTACAGTTTATGAAGGAAAAGAAGTACCAAAAAAGAAGATAGAAGTTCAGTTAGGACAAGAAATACGAAGTAGCTTTCATACATGCAAGTACATTGGGTTTGTTTTACTTAACCCAGATAAATCTGGATATGAAGTTAAGTTGTACAATAAAAATGGAAAACCGATTATGAACAAAGAATTTATAGGGGAATATACAAATGTGAAAATGGTAGGTGATGATATCATTATGAATTCTGGTAAAAGCGCCTGTATTATTACAAAAAATGGAACGATAAAATACCAGGGGGAATTAGAAACGGAAGTCCTGGAAATTATCCCTACATTGGGTCTGAACAGATATCTGATGGTAAGTGCGGAAGAATTAAGCATAATATATCTGATAAAGTAGGGGAAAATATGGAAAATTGGTTATTGATTGTAGTAATCGTGATATTCGCAGCAGGCATAATAATTGGAGCTGCATGCGGTTTTCTTAAGCTAAGTTTGTCATTGCTCTCGGCGATTTTTATGGTTGCGTTAATGATGTTTCTTAATCCGTATGTATCGGATGTGATATCAAAATATACACCGTTGGAAAAGAAGATTGAGATAAAATGTAAAGAATCTTTGTTGGAAAAAATGTCTGAAGATTCAGAGCAAGAGCAAAATTTAGATGCACTATCATTGGAAGAACAAATTCAATATATTGAAAATACTTACCTTCCATCGTTTATTAAAGAAAGACTCATTGAAAATAATAATGCACATATTTATGAGGAGCTTGGAGTAAAAGTTTTCACAGATTTTGCGGCGGCTTATATGGCGAGAATGATATTGAAGATTCTTTCATTTTTAGTTTCGTTTATTTTATCCATTATTGTGATTCGTATTTTACTTGCGATGGCCGGTGTGATTGGAATGATACCAGTGATAGGCGGAATTAACCGTCTGGCAGGTATGGTGGCTGGATTTATGATAGCGCTGGTAGTTGTGTGGATATTGTTTTTGGCATTGACGGTTATGAATTCTACGCAGATAGGAAGAGCGGGTGTACAGATGATTAATGAAAGCCGATTATTAACATTTATTTACGAAAAAAATATTCTGCTTCAGCAACTTTTAAAATTCTAATGAATTTAAGATGGAAAAATAGAAAAAACTCTTGACGATATTAAAATACTGTGATATACTACAAAAGTTGTTACGGATAACAACTTTTTGGGGGATTAGCTCAGTTGGGAGAGCGCCTGCCTTGCAAGCAGGAGGTCACGAGTTCGAATCTCGTATTCTCCATTGTTTAATTTAAAGATTAAGCATTAATTGAATAATATTCCTCGATAGCTCAGCGGCAGAGCATTCGGCTGTTAACCGAAGGGTCGTTGGTTCGAACCCAACTCGGGGAGCTTTTAGACCGTGGGCTTTACTTACGGTCTAAAGTATTCTTAAAATATCATACGGCTCCTTGGTCAAGCGGTTAAGACATCGCCCTTTCACGGCGGTAACACGGGTTCAATTCCCGTAGGAGTCATTTAAAATCAAATAATCGTAAAGTGGCAAAGTAGTTTGATGTGCCGATGTGGCTCAATTGGCAGAGCAGCTGATTTGTAATCAGCAGGTTATCGGT
>JAHHTM010000192.1 GCA_020024675.1 Muricomes sp. | reverse complement strand
GAATAAAGAAATTCCAAGTCCACTTTCAAACACTTTTGTAGAAATGTTGTTTTCTCTCATGTAACGAAGAGCATCAGCTACTGTAAATACAGCTTCGATTTCATCATCTGTCTTTTCCCATGTTAAGAAAAAGTCTCCGTTATACATATCTTTGAAGTTAAGAGAGTTCAGTTTATCAATATAATCCTGTAATGTTTTCAAAATAAAATCCTCCTGATTTTGCATAAAATTATTTTTTGGGATATTGGGGATCAGACCATGGCAATATCTGATCCCGGGTAAGTTAAAATCTGAAATAACTTTTTAATTATTTGCAGTAGATTGTTGGAAGTGCAGCATATACTGCAGCACAAACTACTAAATCCTGTTTCCATGTTTTTTCGTTTGGAGCGTGAGCCTGTGCTTCTGCACCAGGTCCAAAACCGATACAAGGGATTCCATTTCTACCCATGATAGAAACACCGTTTGTAGAGAATGTCCATTTGTCTGTTAATGGACGAGCTTTTCTCATTTCAATAGTTTCAGCTGTACCAATTCTTTCATCTCCGTAGAGTCCTTTGTAAGCTTCTTCAAGAGCTTTTGTTACAGCATGATCCTCTGGAATTACCCATGTTGGGAAGTAACATTCGATTGGGTATACACATCCAGTATAAGAAGGACGATCATAGTTATACATAGATACTGTAACATCATCGCCATATTTCTGTACGCTAGGAAGTGCACGAATTTCATCTAAACAGCTTTCCCATGTTTCACCAGCTGTCATACGACGGTCAAGTGATACAGCACAAGAGTCAGCTACAGCACAACGGCTTGGTGATGTGTAGAAGATCTGAGAAGTTGTAACAGTACCTCTTCCAAGGAAGTTTGCTTCCTTCCATTCCGGATTGTATTTCTCGTCAAGCATTTTAACGAGACCTTTGATCTGTGTATCATCAGCAGCGTCGTTTTCATTAAGAGCACGAACATCCTGAAGAATATCAGCCATTTTGTAAATTGCATTATCTCCACGTTCTGGAGCAGAACCATGGCAAGAAACGCCTTTAACATCGATACGAATTTCCATACGTCCACGCTGTCCACGGTAGATACCACCATCTGTTGGTTCTGTAGATACAACAAATTCTGGACGAACATTATCTTCGTTGATGATGTACTGCCAGCAAAGACCATCACAGTCTTCTTCCTGAACTGTTCCTGTAACTAATACTGTGTATTTGTCACTAAGAAGTCCAAGATCTTTCATGATTTTTGCACCATACACTGCAGATACGATACCACCACACTGGTCAGATGTTCCACGTCCACCAATTTCTTCGTCTGATTCAAATCCATCGTATGGATCAAAATTCCAATTGTCTATGTTTCCGATACCAACTGTATCGATGTGAGCATCGAATCCGATAAGTTTTTCACCAGTTCCCATATATCCAAGAACATTACCCTGTGGATCAATTTCAACTTTATCAAAGTCAAGTTTTCTCATTTCTTCTGCAATACGATTGATGTGAGCTTTTTCATCACAGCTTTCACCAGGGAATTTTACGATGTCACGTAAGAATTTTGTCATGTCTGCTTCATAATTTTTTGCAGCTTCTTTGATTTTGTTAAAATCCATAATAATTTCTCCTTTTTAGAATTTAATGTTTTATTTATTTTAAGTTCAAATAAATTTGTTACTTAACGATCATTTCCGTCCCATACGATTGATTTATATCTGTCAGGATCAGTATCTCCTTCTGTGGAGAAGAGAAGCACTTTAGAATTTTCATCAAGTCCTAGATGTTCTCTTAATTCTTTGTACTCATCCATAAGCATGATACATGCAAGTGTACCAAATGGAGCTGCACCTGATTCACCAGATGTAATAGCAGGATCACCTTTGATTGGAGCTGCGAGCATTCTCATACCTTTTGCAGCAACCCAGTCAGGTGTTGCAATAAATGTATCAACGTGGTTCTTTAAGATATCCCAAGAAATTGTGTTAGGTTCTCCACATGCAAGACCAGCCATGATTGTTACCATATCTCCACCTACGAACTGAATGCTTCCATCACCTACGGTAGCACCTTTATAAAGACATGCAGCAGGTTCAGCCTCAACAACAACAACTTTCGGTGGATTCTCAGGGTAACGATTAGCAAAGTAACCCTGAACAGCTCCAGCCAGTGAACCAACACCTGCCTGAATAAACACGTGTGTAGGTCTGTCACAACCATAGTCGTTTTGTAACTGTTCATTAGCTTCCATAGCCATTGTTCCATATCCTTGCATGATCCATGCAGGGATTTCTTCGTAACCTTCCCAAGCTGTATCCTGAACCATGATACCGTGTTCTGTTTTTTCAGCCATTGCATTAGCCATACGAACACATTCGTCGTAATTCACTTCTTCAATAGTAGCCTGAGCATTTTCAGCGAGGATGTTATTAAGACGTGTCTGTGTAGAGCCCTTAGGCATAAGAACAACAGATTTCTGTCCGAGTTTATTAGCAGCCCATGCAACACCACGTCCATGATTTCCATCTGTAGCAGTGAAGAATGTAGCCTGACCAAATTCTTCTTTTAATTCTTTAGATGTTAATACTTCGTATGGAAGTTCGCTGACATCTTTACCTATCTCCTTAGCAATGTAACGAGCCATTGCAAATGAACCACCAAGTACTTTAAAAGCATTTAAACCAAATCTATAAGATTCATCTTTTACATATACTTCTTTAAGACCTAACAGATTAGCCATCTTTTCAAGTTTTGTAAGTGGTGTAACGCTGTATTGTGGAAAGCTCTTGTGGAAAGCTCTTGCTTTTTCTACTTCAGCAAGTCCCATAACTTTTAATTGCGCATCGTCTGTTTTTGGCATTGTATTCACAGACCATTTAATTAATTCCATTTAATAAAACCTCCTTCACATTCATAAAATTCATAGGGAATATGTTGATTAGAAGATACACAGTTTGCGATGTGTATTATTTTCATAGCTATTTCCCTGCATCCATGTAGCTATAGAGTGTGAATTTTGAAATTCCCAAAAGCGAAGCAATTTTGTCGCCAGACTTGGTAATCAAAAAAGCACCTGCATTATTTAGATATTGTACAACTGCAACTTTATCATCCTTTGTCATTAAGGCTACTGGTTTGCCGACAATTGAAAGAGCCTGTTCGATCAGTGTATCAAGCAGATCGTTTACATTATGCGTAATCTTTTGCGGCTGTTTGGATTTGGTATTATCTTTTTCTGATGAATCGGTGCTGATTAATGACTGAATAGCATTATCGATTGTGAGGAGTGCAGTTATATCGTAATTGAGAGAAAGTATGTAAGATATGTTACCTTCATCATCTCTGATATACATGGTACTTGATTTAAGAATCCTTCCGTCGTCTGTTTTTGTTAAATAAGAAAGACGATCATGAACTTGAGTCGGATCATGACTTAATGTTTCAAGAACAATACTAGATGGTCCATCTCCCAAGGTTCTATTGGAAACATGACCGTTTTCAATGTATACAATAGATTTGTCGAAGTCCAGTGATCTTAGATCATGGATTACCACTTCACAGGAAGAACCAAATTGAGCAGTAAGGCCATGTGCAATTTGTTTTAGCAAATCTAACTGGTAACTCATGTTCTTAACTCCTTCCGTT
>JAHHTM010000191.1 GCA_020024675.1 Muricomes sp. | reverse complement strand
AATATTATCTGCAACACCTAAATAGGTGGCAGGAGTGGAGCGTAAGCTGATTCCAATATTCTTTTGACTGATTAGTGTTACATCCTCATTTGTTTGATTTGCAAATGCCTGCATTAGGGAACTTTTACCAGAACCAGCCACACCAGCAATGACGGTAAATACTCCTTTAGGTAACTGAATAGAAATATCTTTTAGATTGTGGAGATTCAGATGGTTCAAAGAAAACCATTCCTTGGGAATACGGGGCTCTTTTTTTAAAGAGTTTTGTTGTCGCAGAAGTTTTCCTGTTAATGTATCAGACTTTTGTAGTTCTTCGTAGGTCCCTTCAAAAAGTATTTGTCCGCCTTTTGCACCTGATTCAGGTCCCATGTCGATCACATGGTCGGCGATTTCCATCATTTCTTTGTGATGCTCTACCATCAGAACCGTATTTCCACGATCACGAAGTCCGATGATTGCATCGCTTAATCGATGAATATCATGGCTGTGCAGTCCAACACTAGGCTCATCTAAAATATATAAAAGGTCGGATAATGAGGAATTATTATATTTCGCAATCTTGCAACGCTGTGCTTCGCCTCCGGATAGTGTGCCCATGGAGCGATCCAAAGTGAGGTAATCAAGTCCAATATCGATCAGAGCCTGTATCCTGTTTTGTAAGGAAGCTTTGATGTCCACAGCAATAGGATCTTGAATCTTGTTAAGCCAGTTCAGGACATCGTATAGAGGCATTTTTGTGATCTCAGCAATGTTTTGGCCTTCAATCTTGCAAGATAAAATTTCAGGATTTAGTCTTGCACCATGGCAATCAGGACAGATTCCCTGGGTTACAAGCGGCTCTAGTTTTTTCCAATGAACTTTTGCATCGTCACGTTTTAACATTCGGTTCATGCGATACATAAGTCCCTCATATTTCCCGTTTTTGTAATATTCCGGTGGGGGATTTTTTAATGTCATTGGTTCTTGATAGAGAAACAGATGCAGTTCCTCTGGGGTAAAATCACGGATTTTTTTATTGGGGTCAAATAAGCCACATGCTCCGTAATACAACCAGCGCCACTGTCCTGGTTCATATGCAACATATCGAATTACGCCTGGATCATTGAGACATTTGTCAAAGTCTACGAGTTTATGTACATCTAATTCCGTGATTTCTCCAAGTCCGTCACAGCGAGGACATCTTCCCTGCGGGTGATTGAAGGAAAAAGAATCTGAATAGCCAACAAAAGGCTTTCCGATTCTGGAAAATAAAAGGCGCAGCAAGGAGTAGGTATCGGTGTAGGTGCCGACTGTAGAGCGTACCTGATCAGAAGGTTTTTTCTGGTCAATGACGATTGCAGTGGGAAGATTTTCAATCCGTCCCACATGTGGTCTTCCGTATTTAGGAAGATATCGCTGCGCATAGCTTGGGAAGGTATCATTTAGTTCCCGTCTAGACTGTGCGGCAATGGTATCTAACACCAGTGAACTTTTACCAGAACCTGATACGCCTGTTACCACAGTAATTTGATGTTTAGGAATCCGCACAGAAATATTTTTTAAGTTGTTTTGTGTTGCATCTACAACGTTGATGGTATTTGTTTTCATTAGGTGCTCCTTTCTGTGTTATTCTTTGCTAATATCTTCAAATTTGGCACTCACAGTAACAACAGGACTGTTTTCAGGATACTCTATGGTAGAGTAGGAAACCTTATCTTCGTTCATATATTGTATAGTTCGAGTATCGTTTGACATACATATTCCCTATAAGTGTCATAACTATTATGGTCCGATAATGGACTAAATAAATTATAATCCGTTTCTTGATTAATGTCAATGAGACTTTAATAGTTTGCATTATAGCATGGTAGGTGGGGAAAATAATCTTTGTCATGGAAGAACTTGAAAACAGATTAAGATGCAGTTGTCCAGTTAAAAAAAACGTGATACACTATTAATAATATTGAAGATAAGATACAGAAAAATAAGCAGAGAGGATTGTAGAAAATGATAGGTAAAGATTCACTACGAATTCTCGATCTACTATTAAAAGAAAATTATATAACAGCATCTCGACTGGCAGAAGAATTAGGATGCAGCAGTAAAACAATTCGGTTGAGAGTAAAAGAATTAAACGAGAAATTTCAGCAGTTTTCTCAGTATAAAATAATGATAGAAGCTAAGCCGCGTTTTGGATTCAGGCTTGTATCACAAAAAGATGTTACCCTGGATGATTTACGTAGGATATTGGGTGTAGATCAAGAAAAAAATATTCCAGTTACGATGGAAGAGCGTTCAGATTATTTGTTGTTTTTTTTATTAGAACATAGAGAATATGTAACAATATTGGAGTTGTCAGAGAAACTTTTTGTTTCAGAAAGTGTTATAAAAACTACGTTGAAGAATGTAGAGCAAATTATGCAATGGTATGATATTCATATTCAAAGAAGACCAGGTTATGGAATAAAGGTTGTTGGAGATGAGATGAATATTAGATCATGTCTCGTGGAACAATTAGTTGAACACAAAAACCAATTTAGCATATTTTACAAAACATTAGAGCAAGAGATGGAAATTATGGCCCAGATCGTTCTAAAACTTATGAAACAAGTAGATATTTCTATTCCGGAAATTTCATTTTATAATTTTGTGAAATACATTTGCATATCAATAAGAAGAATAGGAAAAGGAAGAGAAGTACATTTTCGAAATGCTTATCAGACAAAGCTTGACACTTCTAATAAAATTTTTATTGAGCAGTTATCCGATGAGATAAAAACAGGGTATCATGTAGAACTATCAGATAATGAGAAAGAGTATCTGGCAATCCAATTAGCGGGTAAAAGGGTGATCGGAAATTCAGGAGAAGGGAATCTGATATATAGGGAAGAACTCAACAGTATGGTCTCTAAGATGATTGATATTATCTTGAAAGAATTTAATCTTGATTTAAGAGGAAATTTTGATTTGATCATGCAGTTAAATCAACATATGGTTCCTTTAGATATTCGATTAAAATATAATATTCCCATAGAGAATCCGGTTTTAGAAGAGGTTCAAAAAAATTATCCGTTTGCGTATACAATAGCTCGACGGACAGCTGTTATTTTGCAGGAACATTATGAGAAAGATATTTCGGAAAGTGAAATTGGATATTTGGCAGTTATATGGGAACTTGGCCTTGAAAAGCAAAAGCCAGATATAGAACCAAGTAATATTCTTATTGTCTGTAGTTCAGGTAAAGGAAGCTCTAAATTGTTGACTTTTCGCTATCGTCAGGAATTTGGTGAGTACATTGATCAGATTAAAGTCTGCAATTTATTTGAATTGAATGACATAGATTTTAAAGAAATAGACTACGTGTTTACAACGGTACCTATATCAGAACCAATCCCGGTTCCAGTGTATGAAGTGAATTTATTCTTGAATAATGAAGACATCGTTCAAGTCAGACAAATATTAGAAAAAGGGACGTCTGGTTTATTGCTTGATTATTTTAGAAAAGATTTGTTTTTTACAGATCTTACTGGTAATACAAAAGAAGATATAATTAAAGAACTATGTCAAAAAAGCAGGCGAATCGTTAATTTGCCTGCAGAGTTTGAAAAATCCGTCTTACGTAGAGAGGAACTTTCTTCAACGGACTATGGAAATTTAATTGCCATACCTCATCCTTATAAAGTGACAGGTAGGG
>JAHHTM010000190.1 GCA_020024675.1 Muricomes sp. | reverse complement strand
AATTAATGCCGCATCGTACAAAAGTTGTTGAAAGGGTTGTAAAAGAACAAAATCTCAATATAATCCAAGCAAAATGCAGATTCCGCAAAGTCCCTACCGATATAAAAAAACGTTCACTTCAACTCCACGAGCTAAAGCGAACGTTTTTATTTCAAACCGAGTTTTGTTCAACTCCATTCAAGAAGCCTTACCAATCCTCTAACATATTACCCACATACCAATATTAACATTCCAAAGGGTCACTTAGTCGACTTAGCAGATAACTTTTCCAAGAAATATACCAAGAAAAATCCTACCAACATTAAAGCTACCGCTTCTCCCACATACTGATTCGGAAGAATATTCCGTTCAAATTGTACAGCATTTTCTCCTGCTTCAGAAATTATTTCCTTCCAAGGCCATACTTTGTTCAAAGACCCCAACATAAATCCTGTAAGGACAGCCAATGTCAAATTACGAAAATTCTTCAATGCAAAAGAAAGCAATCTAGAGAAAGAAGTGATACCCACGCAAGCACCTGCACCGAATACGGCGATTATGAGCAAGTCAAAAGACTTGACTGCCTCCATGATAAAGAAATACTTACCCAAAAGTACCAATATGAAGCTTCCCGAAATACCTGGCAAAATCATGGCACAGATAGCTATCGCTCCGCACAAGAATATAAAGAGTAAGTTTGAAGGTGTTTCGGCCGGAGTAGCAACAGTGATATAAAAAGCGACACCAATCCCTATTACAAATCCCAAAATGGTTTTCCAAGTCCATTCCTTTATATCTTTTGATACGAACCAAGAAGATGCAAGCACCAAACCAAAGAAAAAAGACCAAACCAAAATAGGATGATCAGTCAACAACCAAGTAATTAATTTCGCCAAAGAAAATACACTGATACCGATTCCTAAAACAACAGACAACAAGAATCCAGCATTGATACTTGTACAAAAATCTTTGATTTTCCCTGTAAATAAAAGTTTCAGACTATTTAAATTGATACTTTTAATTGAATCAATCAATTCATCATAAATTCCAACGATAAAAGCAATCGTTCCTCCAGAGACTCCAGGAACAACATCGGCTGCTCCCATGCCCATGCCTTTCAAAACCAAGACAGCATAATCCTTTAATGTTCTCTCCATGAAATATTATATAATTCTATTTATTAAAATTCAGCTGCAAAGTAAACTAAAAAAAAGGACCTAAGCAGTATAAAAGGATTGCAAATCACATATTTTAAGAGATTCTACTGAAATGAATTCCCCATGAGCATCCAATGAACTCCAAAACTTTATAGATGTTGAAAGTTTTCATTGAAATCTGCCTATTACCAAAATCAATTTCGCATTGCATTTTTTTTAATATCCAATCTCATAAAAAAGATTTTTTTTGTAAGTTTGTGTATAACCTAAATATGCAATATTAAAATGACACAAGTAACATTTCTAAGCAATCCTGTCAATTTATCAGGAGACTTTATCCAACCTGGCGCACAAGCTCCAGACTTTTCTTTGGTAAAAAGCGATTTAAGCGAATTCCGCCTATCTGAAAACAGAGGTAAATACATACTTTTAAATATCTTCCCAAGTCTTGACACGGGTGTCTGTGCTACATCAGTCAGAAAATTCAACAAATTGGCTTCTGAAATTCCCAATACACTCGTTTTGGCTATTTCTAAAGACCTTCCTTTCGCTCAAGGCAGATTTTGTACTACAGAAGGAATTGAAAAGGTCATTCCGTTATCTGATTATAAATACACTTCCAACTTTGCCAAAGAGTATGGTGTCTTGATGACCGATGGTCCTCTGACAGGTCTATTGGCTCGCTCCGTTGTCATTATCAACCCTGACGGAAAGGTCATTTACTCAGAACTGGTTCCTGAAATTGTGCAAGAGCCTAATTACGAAGCCGCTTTAAATGCCATCAAGCCACTTGTCTAATTCAGTCAATCGATTCTAATTGTTCTGAAAAGGAGACATGGTTTAAGATAGACAAGCCTACTGAAGACCAACAAGGAGATGGAAGATAAAGAGGAAAATACAGAAGCTCCGTTTTAATCCTTAAGATTAAAACGGAGCTTCTTATGTAACTTGGATAAATTCTTATCCGTACTGTATATTCATCTTTCCTATTCTGCCGAAAATTCTTTGATACGCTGTTCTTCTTCCATGCGGCAGACCAACAAGGTATCATCCTTCTCAGCAACAATGTAGCCATCCAATCCCTGTACCACTACTTTCCGTTCTTGCGTTGTGTGTACCACACAATTTCGTGATTCATACATTTTGATATTCGGTCCTACGCATACATTTCCCTGAGGGTCCTTCTGTAAATTTTCATACAGAGAACCCCATGTACCTAAATCGCTCCATCCAAAAGAAGCAGGAAGTACATAGATTTCATCTACATTTTCCATGATAGCGTAATCAACAGATATATTTTCACAAAGCGGGAACAATTCATTCACCATCTCCTGTTCTTTATCTGTATAGAAATAAGGAAGCATACGTTCAAAAAGGCTTCCCAATGCAGGCTGATAAACACGCAAAGCATTGACAATAGTAGATACGTTCCATACAAAAATACCGGCGTTCCAGAAATAATTCTTTCTTCTCAAATATCTTTCTGCCGTAGCCTTATTGGGTTTTTCCTTAAAGGCATACACACGATAAATTTCTGTATTTGACGGACAAGCCATAGACAAATCCGCCTCAATGTATCCATATCCTGTTTCAGGACGGGTTGCCTTCATTCCTAAAGTGACAATTGCATCTGACTTTTCTGTAAAGCTCAAAGCCGAATTCACCACGCGCTGAAATTCAGGGACATCCATTACAATATGATCACATGGAGTTACTACCACGTTCGCCCTCGGATTCTTGGCTTTTATTTTCCAACAGGCATATGCGATACACGGAGCAGTACTTCTTCTACACGGCTCTAAAAGAACATGTTCTTGAGGGAAATCAGGCAATTGTTCCTTTACATATTCCGCATAATCCGCTAAAGTTACAATCCATATATTCTCTAAAGGACAAATTTCCTTAAAACGGTCAACCGTAAGTTGAATAAGCGTACGTCCACATCCTAAAGCATCAATAAATTGCTTAGGCAACTTCGGGCTACTCATGGGCCAGAAACGGCTTCCGATGCCTCCAGCCATAATGACAACATGATTATTTTTCGGGTTCATAAATGAATATTTTTTGCACGTATTTTCACAAATATAATAAATATGTTTGAAAAATAAAGCTTTTTGTTGAAAAAAACATTACGGTTCCAAATCCATAGAAGAGAAAAAAATAAAGTTTCATCACACTGAATTTATCCCATCGGAAAAAGGACAGATTAACGTTTCATCATTTATGATGTGCCTTGTTCTTTGAAGCCTTGAATATGAAATAAACAGCCAATACCAAAAAGACCGACAGGATGATTCCCATTTCCGTCTTATGTTCCAACGGGGCCACCCAAATTTCACTCAATACGTTGATACGGCCCAATATTTCTACAGGAGTCCAGAAAACGACAACGGTAGCAATGGCCATACGGATATTGGCACCCCAAGCTGAAAGACGCAACTGTTTGGCAAATATAAAGAATGAACCAATCAAGCACCCCAATCCAACCAACAAGGTTATCGGATGGTCTTCCCCTAAGAACACATCATCATAACAGAACATAAGTA
>JAHHTM010000019.1 GCA_020024675.1 Muricomes sp. | reverse complement strand
TATTTATCTTGATTGTAGAAAGTACTATTGTTTACACTTCATTTATTTAAACAAATGAAGATAAACAAAATTCTCTATATTTTCTTCAAAAAAAGAGTGAAAATGATGATATCTTTTCACCACTTTCACTCTCAATCACGTCCCCTACAGGAATCGAACCTGTAACTAATCCTTAGGAGGGATTTATTATATCCATTTAACTAAGGAGACCTACATTTTAAACATTTACAATTTTATACTATATCATCTTATTTGTCAATTTCTTCTGGCAAAAGCAGATTTTAAACATATCCACATCAATCTACTTTTTACCAGAAGTTATTCACATTTCTTATAATTTATCAAAAGAATTATACCCCTAAAAATTAATCGTACCCTGTAACCAGATTGTCCCTTTAAATCTTCTTCCAATCTGTGGCTCTCCAAGTACTTTATTTATAGGAACGCATACATCAAACTGAAGTTCATTTACATCCAGTTTCAATTGATATACCTGCTCTTTTGTAAAGCTGTTTTCTCTTTTTCTCACTGCAACGATCTTTCCCATGATTGAATAAAGATCACATTCAATTCCATACGGCATCATGTACGTATCTACAATGGTAAAAATATCTTCGTTGACCAGGCGTTTTGACACTTGTGAATAAGTATCAATATCATCCAATGTAAGTGATTCTATCGCCGATTGATCTCCGTCCCTTGCTGCACTTAGCAGCATTTTTCTATTATCAGAAGCTTGCTTTTCTGTCTGCTCTTGAGATTCACTTCTACTTACCGGAAATAAAATTTTTCCTGACAGTGCCAAACCTGAAAATGTAACTGATGTAGGAAAACCACTTGTGAGTCCCATCTGCTTCTCGCGCATATATTCAATTCCATTTTGCAAATGAAAAATGAGACTTATGCCAACTCTTGGATCTTCACATATGCCAATGTAATCTTCTTTATCAATCTTACGATCTATGGCGACATCGGCATATGTGGTTATTCCACTTCCTTCAAAATATGGGAAATAATAATCTGCTTCAAAGTTTTCCACATCATCAAGCTCTCCTAAAAGAGTTATCCCCATATTCTGGCCGTATTCCTTTTGATATTCACAATAATCCGCCCAATCTTTGTAAGAAACAATGGTCTGATGTGTAAATTCTTTTTCCACCTGTGTTAATAATTCTTTTAGTTCTTTTTTTGTATTTAGATTGCTAAAACCAATTGCTTTTAAATATTGGTGCATTACTTTCTCCAATTAATTTTGTATTAGTTTTTTGGTACAATCTTGTCACATCCACCCATGTATGGACGAAGTGCTTCCGGTATTCTTACAGATCCATCTGCTTCAAGGTTATTTTCTAAGAATGCGATCAACATACGTGGTGGAGCAACAACTGTATTATTTAATGTGTGTGCATAGTATTTTCCATCTTCACCTTTCACACGGATTCCAAGTCTTCTTGCCTGAGCATCTCCTAAATTAGAGCAGCTTCCGACCTCAAAATATTTTTTCTGTCTTGGTGACCATGCTTCCACGTCAACAGATTTAACCTTAAGGTCAGCAAGATCTCCTGAACAACACTCTAATGTACGAACTGGAATATCCATTGAACGGAAAAGATCTACTGTATTTTTCCACAATTTATCATACCACTGCATACTCTCTTCTGGTTTACATACAACGATCATTTCCTGTTTTTCAAACTGATGAATACGGTATACACCTCTCTCTTCAATACCATGTGCACCTTTTTCTTTTCTGAAACATGGTGAATAGCTTGTAAGTGTCTGTGGAAGCTGATCTTCTGTAAGCTGTGTATCGATAAATTTACCAATCATAGAATGCTCACTTGTACCAATAAGATAAAGGTCTTCTCCTTCAATCTTATACATCATAGCGTCCATTTCTTCAAAACTCATAACACCTGTAACGACATTACTTCTGATCATAAATGGTGGTACACAATATGTGAATCCTCTATTGATCATAAAGTCTCTTGCATAAGAAATAACTGCTGAATGAAGTCTTGCAATATCCCCCATCAAATAATAGAAACCATTTCCAGCAACTTTTCTTGCACTATCAAGATCAATTCCATTAAATCTTTCCATAATCTCTGTGTGATAAGGCACTTCAAAATCTGGCACTACTGGCTCACCAAATCTTTCAAGTTCCACGTTTTCACTGTCATCTTTTCCAATTGGAACAGATGGATCAATAATATTTGGAATCAGCATCATATCTTTTTTAAGTTTTTCCTCTACTTCTTTTTCCTGTTGTGAAAGTTCTTCGATACGTGCTGCGTTAGCTGATACCTGTTTTTTCACTTCCTCTGCTTCTTCTTTTTTACCCTGTGCCATAAGAGCACCAATCTGTTTAGAGATTCTGTTTTTGTCTGCACGAAGAGCTTCTACTTCCTGCTTGATCTCTCTGTTTTTCTGATCAAGTTCAATAACTTCATCAACTAATGGAAGTTTTCTATCCTGAAATTTATTTCGGATATTTTGTTTTACTATCTCTGGATTGCTTCTTAAAAATTTAATATCTAACATTATTGTTCCTCCTGATTGTTATTCTCTTCTTTTTCGATTTCTATATTTTTATCTACATTTACATCTGCTTTTTCCACATCCTCATGTGTAGTTTCTTCCACATCATTTTCTGTGTTTTCAGCATTTATTTTTAAGGCTGTTTCACCTTTTAAATCATACACTTCCTGATAGATTGCTCGGTCAAGTGATTCTCTTTCTTCTTCTCCAAGTTCAATATAACTTTGTCCATTTACAATTTCTTTTATATAACTATAACTTCCATCCGTACTATGCAGAACATTTAAAATCCATCCATTATTGTTATCGTCAAGCATTGTAAGTGCAAAGCTTAATTTTCCACCCATTTCTTCAAAGGCATCATATTTTACAATGCCCATTTTCTGATAGTTTTTCGCAGCTTTTCTACTGATTTCAAACATATCTTTTTTATTTTTTTCTGCAAGCTCTTGGATTTTATCAAGTTCAGAAAATCTTTCAAGAATACTTTCTTCTAGATTCTTTCCATCTTTTCCTTTCATAAACGAATTATAACTAATTTTCAGTCGTTCATATTTCAAATTAACCTTGAGTAGAGCTACAATAAGAACAATCTGTATCAAGAATAGTGCTATCAGCAAATATGCAGGATCAAATCCAAGACTATTTAATAAACTACTCTCCATTTGTTCTCCTCTAATTTCTTTGTATAGACATAATCATGTCGAATATACGTTCGAGATCTTCTTCTGAATAATATTCAATCTCGATTTTTCCTTTACCATTCGATTTAGGATTTACATTTACTTTTGTACCTATAATTACTTTCATTTTTTCAGCTAGATCATCATAAATAAATGTATTGACTATCTTTTCTTTTTTTTCTGCTTTTTTAGGCGTTTTCAATGATTTTACAAGTTTTTCAGTTTCTCTTACACTTAACTTTTCATCAAAAATTTTATTTGCAAGAATATACTGTTGTTCCTCATCATCTATTGCAAGTAATGCTCTTGCGTGCCCTGTTGTAATCATATCATCTACAATCATCTGTTGAACTCGTTCACTTAACTTTAAAAGTCTCATTGAATTCGTAACAGCAGTTCTACTTTTTGATACTCTCTCCGCAACCTCATCTTGTTTTAGATGAAATTCTTCCAGTAATTTTTTATAAGCCATTGCTTCTTCTATAGGATTTAGATTTTCTCTTTGAATATTCTCTATAAGAGAAATTTCAAGGACTTCCTGATCTGTAAATTTCTTTACTATCACAGGAACTTCTTTTATTCCTGCAAGTTTTGCCGCTCTCCATCTTCTCTCACCAGCAATGATCTCATAATAATCTTTTTTCTTTTGTACAAGTAGCGGCTGAAGTATTCCATACTGTTTTATAGAATCCGATAATTCAAGCAATGCATCCTCATCAAAATCTTTTCTAGGCTGTTCTCTATTTGGTTCAACCTTATTGATTTTCACAAGAACTTCTCCTGATTTTTCATTCATTTCTTGTTTAGATTCTTTTAAAGGATTTTTCCCCGCTTTTACTGTGTTTTTCATAGTCTTATCACTTTTATCTGGAATCAGACTATCAAGACCTTTTCCCAGTCCATTTCTTTTTACAGCCATCTTATTCTTCTCCTTTATTAATCACTTCTTCAGCTAATAACAGATAGCTTTCTGCCCCTGTAGACCTTGGATCATATAAGTTGATAGGCATTCCATAACTAGGTGCCTCTGCAAGACGAATATTTCTTGGTATAATTGTTTTATAAATAGTCTGATCAAGATTTTCTTTTACATTTTCAACAACTTGAAGTGATAAGTTTGTTCTGGCATCATACATAGTAAACACGACACCTTCCATGACTAATTCCGGATTTAATCGCTCTTTTACCAAATCAATCGTATGAATTAATTGGCTCAATCCTTCCAACGCATAGTATTCACATTGAATTGGAACTAGTACTGAATCAGCTGTTGTCATGGCATTTATGGTAAGCATACTTAAAGCTGGTGGACAATCAATAATAATAAAATCATAATTATCTTGCACTTTAGCTACTTCTTTTTTTATAATATATTCTTTGTTTTCAACACCGATCAGTTCAATCTCAGCAGCTGATAAATCTATATTAGATGGAAGAACATCTAAATTTTCATATACTTCTTTACAGATGCATTCTTCAATACCAATATTTCCAATAATAAGATCATATACGCTGTATTCAACTTCATTTTTATCTACACTTAATCCACTTGTCATATTTCCCTGTGGATCCATATCTAAAGCAAGAACTTTTTTACCAAGACTGGCAAGTGATGCAGACAAATTAATTGCTGTTGTTGTTTTACCTACACCGCCTTTTTGGTTGGCGATTGCTATAATTCTTCCCATTTTTATACTCCTTTCGTTGAATACTTTCCTATTATATCACTTTTTTATATTTATATCTATTATTTTGTACATGTTTCACACGTATATTTCAAAAAATGTTTCACGTGAAACATTTTTAATTCAATTTACATCATTTCTTTTGATTAACAATAATGTTTCACGTGAAACATAAAAAGGATGTATCTTTAAGAGATACATCCTTTTGCATAATTATTAACAAATTGGTTCTTTGGACGGAAGCCCTGCTTTCCTTGGAAATTTCTTTCCAGTGTTTTTCACTTTTTTTATTTTCACAAACGATCGTCCAATTTCTGTTCCTGGTAATTCGAATTTAACAGTATCTGTAAGTTTTCCACCAAGTATTTGAATTGCTTTTTCTGACTGTTTTAATTCTTCATCAATATTACCGGATTTATATGGAACAAACATTCCACCTTTTTTTACATATGGAAGACAATATTCACTTAATGTTGATAAATTAGCTACCGCTCTGGATACACAAAGATCAAATTGTTCTCTGTATTCTTCTTTTCTTGCATAATCTTCTGCTCTTCCGTGTAATGTTTCAACATTTTCAAGTCCTAACTCTTCAATTACTGCATTTAAAAATTTAATTCTTTTGTTCAAAGAATCTAACAACACAACTTTTAAATGCGGAAATGCAATTTTTAAAGGTTTTTCATTTACTTCTTCATATTCCGTAATTCCGGTAAGATTCATTACTTTATTCCATTCAACAAGTAATTCATAATATTTGTCAAACTGTTGTTTTTGCGTCTCTGTGAGTTCAATTTTCAAATTTTGTAGCTGAGAATCAAATTTCGCAGACATATATTCTCTCTCCTGTTATTTTCGTATTTTATGCATTTTAAATGTATATTTATGCACTCATGCATAAATATACATTCGCTTTTTTTATCGTTTACTCTCCAGATATACCAAAAGCACTGAGATGTCTGCCGGTGATACTCCTGAAATTCTTGATGCCTGACCAATAGAAGCCGGACGTATCTGAGATAATTTTTGTTTTGCTTCAATTCGAAGACTTTGTATCTCATTATAATCTATATTTTCCGGTATCATCTTCTTTTCAAGTTTTTTAAACTGTTCTACTTGTCTTTGTTGTCTTTTTATATATCCTTCGTATTTTATATTGATATTAACTTGTTCTGTTACATCTGCAGGAAGTTTTTTTCTTTCCTTATCAATTGGCGCCAAAGCATCATAAGAAAGTTCTGGGCGACGGATAAGATCTCCCAATGAGCTTCCTGATGTAAGCGGTGTACTCTTGTACTCTTCAAGAAGACTTTGTACTTCTGGTGAGGTACCTACATTGGTGTGCTCTTCTCTTTCAATCTCCTCTGCAATCATTTTTTCTTTTTCAAGTAGTTTTTCATATCTTTCATCATCGATAAGGCCAATTTCATGTCCTAATTTTGTCAGACGCAAATCAGCATTATCTTGTCTTAAAAGAAGTCTGTATTCTGCTCTTGACGTCATCATTCTATATGGTTCATGACTCTCTTTTGTTACAAGATCATCTATTAAAACTCCAATATATCCTTCTGAACGGTCAATAATAATTCCTTCTTTTCCCTGCAGTTTTCTGGCAGCATTGATTCCTGCAACCAATCCCTGTGCTGCCGCTTCCTCATATCCGGAACTTCCATTAAATTGTCCACCACTGAAAAGTCCATCAATATTTTTAAACTCCAGCGTACTTTTAAGCTGTCTTGCATCAATGCAATCGTATTCGATCGCATAAGCATTTCTTACAATCTTTACATGCTCCAGTCCTGGAACAGATCTGTACATTTGATACTGTACATCTTCCGGAAGTGAGCTTGACATTCCTCCTACATACATCTCATTTGTATCAAGTCCTTCTGGTTCGATAAACACCTGGTGACGATTTTTATCTGCAAATTTAACAACCTTATCCTCAATCGATGGGCAATATCTTGGACCTGTTCCTTCTATTTTTCCAGAATATAAAGGAGATCTGTCCAAATTATTTTTTATAATTTCATGAGTTGTTGGATTCGTATACGTAAGCCAGCAAGAAACCTGATCAATCTGTACATCATCTGGATTTGTAGTAAAAGAAAATGGTACGACTCTTTCATCTCCTTTTTGTTCTTCCATTTTATCAAAATCAATCGTTCTTTTATCTACTCTGGCCGGTGTACCCGTTTTAAATCGATACATCTTGATTCCAAGAGATTTCAGACTATCTGTAAGATGGTTTGCCGCCTGAAGTCCATTTGGCCCTGTATGAGAGCTGACCTCACCATAAATACATCTTGCTTTCAAATAAGTTCCTGTACAAAGAACTACGGCGCGACATGGATATATTGCTCCTGAATAAGTCTGTACTCCTGTGATCTTGTTATCTTCTGTGAGAATATCTGTAACTTCCATCTGTCTGATCTCAAGATTTTCCTGATTTTCCAGAACTTTTCGCATCGTCCTGGTATAATTAGCTTTATCAGCCTGGGCTCTTAAGGAATGTACTGCCGGTCCTTTCGACTGATTCAGCATTTTTGACTGAATAAAAGTCTTATCTATCACTTTACCCATTTCTCCACCCAATGCGTCTATTTCGCGCACCAGATGACCTTTTGAACTTCCACCAATATTAGGGTTGCATGGCATCAGAGCAATACTGTCTACACTGATTGTAAATAATATTGTATGGAATCCAAGTCTTGCACATGCAAGTGCAGCCTCACATCCGGCATGTCCGGCTCCTACTACTGCAACGTCATATCTGTCATTATTTTCCCATACAGAATTTGCTGAATATTTCATTGACTAAATCTTCTCCTATCGTTTCTCCGGTTATACTTCCAAGTGCTTCATATGCATCCAAAAGATCAATTGAAAAGAAATCTTCCGGCATCTGCATATCTATACTATCCATTACTTTTTCTAAACTGTTATATGCATCTATTAATGCTGATTTATGTCGAACATTTGTAATATATACCTCATCATTAAAAGATACTTCTCCATTCAAAAACATCTCCTGCAAAGTATTTTCAAGGTCATCGAGTCCATGTTCTTCTTTTGCAGAAATATCAATCATAGGCACTCCTAAAACGCTTTCATCTTTTGTTTCTGATACCCTTTCAAATTCTTCCTTCAAAATTTCTTTTGTTGTCACCGTGTTAAGATCTGATTTATTCAGAAGAATAATTGTCTTACGTCCTGCAAGAAGCTTCATGATCTCTTTATCATTATCATCTAAACTTCTAGAAGAATCAACAACATAAAGAATAAGATCTGCTTTATCCACATATTCTTTTGCTTTATCCACACCTATCTTTTCAATCACATCATCGGTCTGTCTTATTCCTGCTGTATCGATCATGTTTAATGTAAGTCCTTTTAAACGTATCTGTTCTTCTAAGACATCCCTTGTTGTTCCTTCAATATCTGTGACTATAGCTCTCTCTTTCCCGGCAAGCATATTAAGAAGTGATGATTTCCCGGCATTCGGTTTTCCAACAATTACTGTCTGGATACCATCTTTCATAATTCTTCCACTGTCAGAAGACTTAATAAGCTGTTCTAATTCCTTGATAAGTTCTTGCACAACATCTCTTAATTTATCTGCATATCCGGTAAGATCAATATGTTCCGGATCATCTAATGCAGTTTCTATAAAAGCTGTATGATAGATGATCTTTTCTCTGATATCTTTAATTTTATTTTTTACGCTTCCTTTTAACTGGCTTATTGAACTTTGCAGTGCATATTCACTTTTAGAATTGATCACATCAATAACCGCCTCAGCCTGAGAAAGATCCATCTTTCCGTTTAAGAAAGCTCGTTTAGTAAATTCTCCCGGTTCTGCTGGTCTTGCACCATTTTTTATAACAGTTTCTAATACTCTTTTTACCACATATGTGCCACCATGGCAATTGATTTCTATTGTATCTTCTCCTGTAAAAGTTCTAGGAGCACGCATCAACATTACAAGAACTTCATCAATCGTCTCTTGTTCATCCAGAATATGACCATAGTGAATCGTATGTGTTGATGCTTTTGAAAGCTTTTCTTTTCCTCTATAAATTTTATCTATAATCTGAAACGCATCTTCTCCACTGATCCTGACAATTCCAATTCCTGAACTTGTCATTCCAGTGGAAATAGCCGCAATTGTATCCTTTTTCATAATACCTCCCGGTCTTTCAAATAAAAAGACGTCTTACAACTTCACGAAAGCATCCGTGAAGCGCAAAACGTCCTCTTTCGCTTCGAAACTTATTTCTTTAATGTAATAACAACTTTTCTATATGGTTCTTCCCCTTCACTATGTGTTGTTACATATGGATCAGCCTGAAGTGCTGCATGAATAATTCTTCTTTCATAAGGATTCATTGGTTCCAGTGAAACTGATCTTCTAGAACGTTTTACCTTATAAGCAATATTTTTTGCGAGATTTTTAAGTGTTTCTTCTCGTCTTGCACGATAGTTCTCTGTATCAAGTTTTACACGAACATAGCCATCCTGATGCTTATTTGCAACTCTATTTGCAAGATACTGAAGAGAATCCAAAGTCTGACCACGTTTTCCGATAAGAATTCCCATGTTCTTACCCTTCATCTCTACACATAAAGCCCCATCACTATCAATGCTTGTTGTAAGTTCAACTTCCATTCCCATTGCATTTAATGTATCTTTTAAGAAGTTTTCAACTGCGTGTCTTGTCTCTTCTTTAACTTCTGCAAGTTCACATTCCTTTTTAACTGGTACTGCTTCTGGTTCTTTTTTCTGAACTTCCTGCTCTTTTTTCGGTGCAGTTTCTTCTTTCTTCATTTCTTTTGGCTGAGATTTTTTTACAGGCTCTTCTTTAACTACCGGCTCTGGTTTTTTTCTGGCTTCTATTACTGCCTGCTTTGCTCCAATTCCTAAAAATCCGGCACTTCCTTTTTCGATGACATCATATTCTAAGTTGTCACTGGTAACACCTAACTGGATCAATGCCTCTGTAATTGCATCATCAACTGTTTTTGCAGATACTCTGATACTACCATTCATTACAAAATCCTGCCTTTCTATAAAAATACTTCTCAATTACTTTTCATCTTTTGTCTCTTCCTTAGACTGTCCCTGATTAAATCTGCTTACCATGTTAGCTTTAGCTGTCAGACTTCCTGGCTTTGCATTTTTTGCATTCATAGCTGCTTTATCAAGAATCTCCTGTCTTTCTGACTCAGACAGACTTGATTTTCCCTTGTTGTTAACATTTCTGGTACTTGTTGTAGCCATTCTGTTAATTTCCTGAGCTGAAGTTCCCTTCTTCTCTCTCTTCTTAGCTGCTTTTTTCTGATTTTGTTTAATAAGTTCCTCTACAGGAATTTTATTCATATGCTTATTGATAATAAGCTGTTGTACAGATCTGACAACTGCACTGGCTGACCAGTATATACCAATACCTGCTGGAAGTGTGAAACACATAAATACTGAGAATAAAGGCATTGTGTAGTTCATTGTCTTCATTGAATTAGCCATTGGGTTGCTTGGGTCTGTCTGTGCCTGTGGCATTAACTTCACACTTAAAAACTGTGTAAGACCAGCTAATACTGGAATGATAACCGCAAGTATAATTCCAACAATAGAAAAAGTTGTGATTGCTGCTGTCAGCATCGTAAATGGTGATTCTGCAATGTTAATTCCTAGGAACATATTCATATGTCCAATACTCTGTGATGTAGATTCGATCACATCTTTTAAATGAGGCATCTTGTCTACTAAAGTTGCCCATGTAGAATCTTGAAATTTATATAACACATTGACAAGTGTATCTGGCTGTGTATAGTCATAAATCTTTGGATTCATCATAATTGGTTTTGCTGAACCAATTGTTTCCATGATTTTTTGAAATCCATCAGTTGCTATAATGTTATTCACAAGTGGCATATACGTATCTCTTACTCCTGTTACGTAAGATGGAATACTTTGAATAACTGGATACAACGCAAAAAGTACCGGCATCTGTATTAACATTGGTAAACAACCACCTGTAGGGGATGTTCCATATTTTTGATACACAGTTTGTAACTCTTCCTGTTGTTTTAACATGGAAGCCTGGTCTCTTCTGTTTGCATATTTCTTCTGAATTTTCATAATTTCAGGCTGCATAACACTAGACATCTTAGACCATTTCTGCTGTTTAATTGTAAGCGGAATCATCAGTGTATATACAATGATTGTAAAGATAATAATACAAATACCAATGTTTTGAATGCCAAACACACCATCCATCACATTGTAGATTCCGTTCATCACTTTTCCCAACAGCCAGGAAATCTGATGAATGATCGGCCAGTCAGCCATACCGACTGCTAAAATTCCATACATTTTTTATCCTCCTTAGGGTACCGGATCATATCCGCCTTTTGCAAAGGGATTACACCGCAGAATTCTCCATATCGTCAAAGCACCGCCTTTGATGGCTCCGTATTTTTGAATTGCTTCTATTCCATACTGAGAGCATGTTGGTATATAAATACAATGATATGTCCTTTTTAATCCGGATAAATATTTCTGATAGAACCGAATAAGCCATATCATTACATGCTTCATCTGCGTCCCTCCTTTTTGCCTTTACAGGCATGACTTTGATAAGTCTTTATTGATATATCTCATGAAGCTTACCCAAGTGGATGAGTGCACTCTGTAATTGGTGATAATTTTTATCCTTTGCACTCACTCTCGCAATAATTATAATATCAAATCCACATTGGAAATTCGCCTCTAAAACGCGATAGTTCTCTCTTATCAGCCTGGTAAGATGATGTCTTACCACACTGTTTCCAACTTTTTTGCTGACCGAAATTCCTACTCTGTTTTTTTTCAGTCCATTTTCTTTTACATACATAACAAGATATTTGTTAGCATAAGACTTTCCTGTTCTGTAGACAATCTGAAAATCTCTGTTCTTTTTTAAAGACTCTGAAAACTTCATTATAATGTTTCCTCTCCTATTCGCAAAAATAAATAGAAGAAAAGGCCACATATATGCGGCCTAAGCTGATAATACTTTTCTTCCTTTTGCTCTTCTTGCAGCTAAAACTTTTCTTCCGCCTGGAGTACTCATTCTTGCTCTGAAACCATGAACTTTTGATCTCTGTCTTTTTTTAGGCTGAAATGTCATTTTCATTATAAATACACCTCCCTTTGATCTAAGATACTTATTATAAAGTATTTACAATAATTCTTATTGATGGT
>JAHHTM010000189.1 GCA_020024675.1 Muricomes sp. | reverse complement strand
GATTTTCTGACAGTAATTCAAACTGAGGAGTCTTTGTCGGCCCCAAAACATAAGATGAATAAAGATCTCTGTATTCCTGTGGAGTATGTCCGAACCATTTACTAAAAAATTTATCATAATACGAGGTGGTTGAAAAACCAACATCTTTTGCTATAGTGCTGATTTTATGATCTGTTTCAAGAAGTTGAATTTCAGACATTTCAGATCTTGCAAAACAGAGAAATTCCTGAAAGTTTATTCCAATATAATTATGAATAAGATGAGAAAGATAAAAAGTGCTTAAATGCTCATTTTCTGCAATTTCTTCAAGGGTAATACGGTTTGCATGATTTTCATATATATAATTTATAATTCTGCTAATGCGTTCTACAACTACAGGATTATCATTTTTGAAACTGACTACAACCTGACCTTCAAAAGCAAATAGATTAAAATGCTGATTGAGATAGTTGATTATTTCTATCATTTGGTTAATACAGGTAATTTTGTAGTTAAAGCGTCTTTGAGAATAATCTAAAAGAATGTGAAGTAACATTTTACGCAATATATCCATTTTTGAACGTTTATCATTCTTTACATAAGTCATAAAACAAGCTTTAGGCAGAGTGGGAAAATACTGGGTGAAAAAACGATTACTTACCTGTATAATGGCAATGATATTATCTTTGTCTGTTGCATGCATGCCGTGAATTTCATGACCGTTATTAGTGAATATATCACCTTCCTTAAGATGGTAATGATGGCATACATTTTTTAGGTGTATTTCACCTTTTAGGACATAGATAAATTCGATATCCTGGTGATAATGGAAAGGATATTCTGTAACTCGTGCAATACGTATATTTATAGGAAAATCATCCTGATAAGTTGTCTTTTCAAATAGCATAGTAAACACCACCAGATTCAAATTTTAAAAGATATGCGCACACAGATGTTGATACACAAAACTTCATATATATATTATATAATATATGGAAATAAGGTAAAAGTTTTTTGAAAACTTTTTTAGCAATCTAATTAAGGAATACAGCAATGTAATTAGAACTCTGAAGGCTCAAAAAATATCTTCCTTTTGAGTTAATGAAAATAATATACAGGGGCAAAGCATTGCAAACAAAGGAGATAAAGAGAATTCGTATAAGATGTATATGGATTTATAGGAATGTAATTATAGGAAATACTATGATTTTTTAAGTAACAATATAATAAAAAAAGAAGACAAGGCAGTTCTTGTCTTCTTTTTTTTGATTTTGTATGATAATTATAGAAAACGAAATAGGAGGAGGACAATATGTTAACGCCTAGAGTTAAAAGAATGAAGGAAAAGTATTTTGATACAATTCCTACAATTACAGCAGAAAGGTTGGTACTGGCAACAGAAGCATATAAAAAATTTGCTGGTGATGCAGTTCCTATTTTCAGAGCAAAGGTTGTAAATCATGTTCTGGAAAATATGACAACTCTTATTATGGAGGATGAACTAATCGTCGGAACAGCAACAAATGCATATCGAGGTGCTAATCTTCATCCGGAATTTCAGTCAAGCTCATGGTATATAAGTGATATTGATGATTTTTCAACAAGAAGCAAAGACCCGTATTATATTTCACCGGAAGATAAAGAAATCATACTTGAAACTTTAAAATACTGGGAAGGCAAATCAATGGAAGATTTATCAGCGGAGACACTTCCAAAACATATTAAAGAACTTGAAAAAGACGATATTATCTGTGTAGGCTTAGAGAATGGAGTATCAGGAGAAACGATTTGTGATCATGAAAAAATTCTGAAAGTAGGTATCAGAGGCTATATTGATGAGTGCCGACAGAACATTGAGAATCTGATTCCCCAGACTATGGAGGAACAGGCTAAAGTTGATTTCTGGAAAGCATGTATTATTCAGGCTGAAGGTCTTATTACTTATGCACACCGAATGGCAGATGAAGCAGAAAAACTTGCAGCAGAATGTAAAGATGAAAAGAGAAAGAAAGAACTTTTGACTATTGCAGAAAACTGCAGAGTTGTTCCTGAAAATCCACCACAGACATTCCAGCAGGCACTCCAGTCTATATGGTTTGTACATGTCTGCTTCTATATTGAAGTATGCACTACAGCATGTGGATTTGGAAGATTTGACCAGTATATGTGGCCATACTATAAAAAAGATGTAATTGATGAAAAGAACATTACGGAAGAAGAAGCTTTGGAAATGATTGAATGCCTGTATCTGAAAACTTGCGAAGTATATGAAGTTAGGGATAGCTGGTATGCTACATCTTTTGCAGGTTATCCGATGTGGCAGATTCTCGTTGTAGGAGGGCAGACAAGCGAAGGTAAAGACGCAACAAATGATTTGACTTATCTTTGCCTGAAAGCTGCAGATGAACTTCAGACAAAACAGCCGGTAATGGCATTAAGAGTATGGGATGAAACTCCAGAAGAACTTTTTCAGTTTGGTTGTAAGATGGTTCAGGAAGGACAGGCAAATCCGGGATTTTTCAGTGATGAGCAGGGCATAAAGATTGCAATGTCTAAAGGAGGTACTTTAGAGGAAGCAAGAGATTGGACTATTGTGGGATGTACTCAGCCTGGGCCTGGGGGCGGAGGTACAGATGGCTCTCCTGATGCAGGATATGTAAATATGGGAAAAATGATTGAATTTGTTTTACATAATGGCGTAGATCCTGCGACAGGCAAACTTATGGGCATTGAAACCGGTGATCCAAGAGAATTCAAGAATATAGAAGAGTTTAAAGAGGCTTTAAAAAAACAGATTATACATCATTATGATTTAATCAGAGTGGGTTATAACTTAATGCAGAGTAATCATATGAATAGATTCCCTGTAATCTTTGCTTCAATGGTAACAAGAGGTTGCGTTGAATGTGGTAAGTCTGTACAGAATGGCGGAGCTAAATACTCAACGGCAGGTATGTATGTTACAGGAGCGGCTAATCTGGCAGACTCTATTGCAGCAGTAGAAAAATGTGTCTTTGAAGATAAGGATCTGACAATGGATGAGTTGATTAAAGCTTGTGATACGAACTTTAAGGGCCAGGAGAGACTTCGTCAGTTGTTACTGAACAAACCTGAAAAATATGGAAATAATCAGGAACATGTCGATGGCATATACAGAGAAATGATGCATTATATCGCTGATACTGTTCAGCAGTGGCCTGATGCAAGAGGTGGACATTACAGCTTTGGAATTGATTCACAGACTATGAACCTTTCACATGGAGCTGTAACAGGAGCACTTCCTGATGGAAGACTTGCTGGTGAGCCTCTTTGTGATGCAGCATCACCGATGATGGGAAGAGACCTTCAGGGCCCTACTTCTACCGTTAAATCTGTAGCACATGCAGAACCTGGAGGGCTTGAAGAAGGTGCACTATTTAATTTACGTTTTGATCCTAAAGGTGTCCAGGGAGAAAAGGGTAGAAATATTATTGAAGGAGTAATTAAAACTTACTTCAAAAATGGAGGACAGCATATACAGATAAATGTTGTAGACAATGAAACCCTTAAAAAGGCACAGAAGAATCCTGAAAATTACAAAGGACTTATGGTTCGTGTAGCCGGTTATATGGCTTACTTTACAGAACTTGATAAGAGTGCGCAGGATGCAATCATTTACAGAACTCCACATTTATCATAAGACTACTAGAAAAGAGAGAGATTTAATGAGTAATGAAACTGA
>JAHHTM010000188.1 GCA_020024675.1 Muricomes sp. | reverse complement strand
CTTTATAAGCAGTCTGCAGATAGAGAATTGAGAAAGAAAGCTTACGAAGCAGAAGGAAATTTCTTTGATGAACATAGAGATGAATTTGATGAAATTTACGATAAACTTGTCAAGAATCGTACAAAACAGGCGAAATTACTTGGATTTGATAACTATATCCAGCTTGGATATCTTCGAAATACAAGAAACTGCTATGGACCGTCAGAGGTTGAAAATTTCCGTCGCCAGATTGTAGAAGATGTTGTTCCAATCGTATCTAAGATTAAAAAAGTACAGTCAGAACGTATTGGAATTCAGGATTTCAAATTCTATGATGATATGTTTGTATTTCCTGATGGAAATGCTGTCCCACATGGAACACCGGAAGAAATCATGGCGGCGGGAAGAAAGATGTACACAGAGCTTTCAAAAGAAACAGCTGATTTTATTGGAAAAATGTACGATATGGATCTTTTTGATGTGATTGCAAAAGATGGAAAAGCACCAGGAGGATATTGTACATATATAAGTGATTATAATTGTCCGTTTGTATTTTCTAATTTTAATGGAACAGCAGGAGATGTAGATGTACTTACTCATGAAGTAGGGCACGCATTTGGCTGTGATCAGGCGGCAAAGACAGTTCCAGTAAGTGATGTGCTTTGGCCTACAAGTGATGGTGCTGAAGTACAGTCTATGTCAATGGAGTTTTTAACAGCACCGTATCATCATCTTTTCTTCGAAGATGAAACAAAAAAATATGAATTGTATCATGCGGAAGATTCAGTTACATTTTTACCATACGGTTGTGAAGTAGATCATTTCCAGCATCTGGTATATGCAAATCCAGACTGGACACCTGAGGAAAGAAACAAGGCGTGGGCAGATCTTGAAAAATTATATCGACCATATGTAGATCATGAAGGCATGGCATTCTATGGACGAGGAGCTGGATGGCAGCGTCAACTTCACATTTACCAATATCCATTTTATTATATTGACTACTGCCTGGCACAGATTATAGCACTTCAGATTTGGGCAATGTCTCTGGAGAACTGGCAGAATGCATGGGAGACATATCTTAAATTTATAAGCCAGGGTGGAATGGCCACTTTTGTAGATCTTGTAAAATCAGTTGGACTTCGCTCTCCTTTTGATGATGGAAGTTTAAAAGAAGTATGTAAAGTTACAGAGAAGTGGTTATATGACAATTGGGCTAAATAAAAATATCAAGGAGATGTTTAAATGAAACGTCAGATAAAATGCATTCTGTTGATCGTATTTGCATGTACACTGTATTTTCATTCAAATATAGCAGAAGTAAAAGCGAAGAATGTGACAACACCTGAAGTGAGTTATACGATTGATGTAGCTGAAAAAGAAGATGTAAAAGCAAAAACATCTGTGGAAACAGAAGAAGTTACTAAGAATAAAGGTGAAGAACGAGCAGAAGAACTTTCAAAAATGCCGCTTAGCGGGAAAAGTCCTATGGCATATATAGGATTGATCGCTGTGGCTGTTTTTGCACTTGCAATAATGGTTTCACTTGGAAAAGCGACAAAGAAGAAAAATAAATTTTTATAAAGGAGAAAAGATGGAATTTTTACAACTTGCAAAAGAAAGATATTCCTGTAGAGAATTTTCAGATAGAAAAGTAGAACAAGAATTAGTTGATAAAATTTTAGAAGCAGCCATAAGTGCTCCAACAGCTGTAAATAAACAACCTTATAAAATATGGGTTATGGAATCAGAACAATCAAAAGACAATATAAAAAGCATAACAAGATTTCATTTTGATGCAGATAAATATTTGGTATTAGGATACAAAGAAGATGAGGCATGGACAAGAAAATATGACCAGAGAAATTTTGCGGATGTAGATGCTGCTATTGTTGGAACACAAATTATGCTTGAAGTGCAGGATTTAGGTCTTGGAACAACATGGGTAGGACATTTTAATGCACCAAAGCTCAAAGAATTATATCCACAGATGGAATCGTATGGGTTGATTGCTATTTTCCCGATTGGATATCCTGCAGTTGGTGCGAAACCGGCACCTCAGCATGAAATACGAAAAACAATTGAAGAAGCAATAGAAATTTTATAAAAGGAGATACAATAATGGGGACAAAAATAGAATCGGCTGTGGACAATTATTTAAAGGGATATAATTGCTGCCAGGCGGTGTTATGTGCGTATTGTAAAGAAATTGGACTAAAAGAAGAAGATGCGTTTAAAATTACAGAAGGATTTGGATCTGGAATGGGTGCTCTTGGTGATACATGTGGAGCTGTAACAGGAATGTTTATGGCACTTAGTTACGCAAACAGTAAAAGTGATCTAAACAATTTAAAAGCGACAAGAGTAGACACATATGCCAAAGTACGTAAAGCAGCTGAACTATTTAAGCAAGATCATACATCTTTATATTGCAGAGATCTTTTAAAAGAAAAAAGAGAAAATAAAGTAGAAGGTTGTGCAAAATGTGTACGCGATGCTGCAACAATCGTTGAGAGATATTTAAACGAAGAATTTTAATTTAGCAGTTCCCTGCCAAAATATTAGAAAAAATATTTTCGGCAGGGAATTTTTATGCTCGTATAGAAAAAGAAAGATATGTTCATACTATTTTTAAAGATAGAAATAATGGTGAAAAGGGGAATAGATATGGAACATATAAAAGGGAGCCAAAGTATATGTTTTAAAGACTCACCCTACATTGTAAGTAGCGGATGTATAGTAGGGAGCAAAGAATCCGAAGGGCCTTTGGCAAAATGGTTTGACATAACAGATAAAGATGATCTCTTTGGAGCACAAACATGGGAAGAAGCGGAAAGCAATATGCAGAAACGGGCATGTGAATTGGCATTGTCCAAGGCACATATTGTTCCAGAAGATGTGAGATATCTTTTTGGAGGAGATCTTTTAAGACAAGGAATTGCCACCTCTATGGGAGTTGAGGCGTTTCAAATTCCAATGTTTGGATTGTACGGAGCTTGTTCTACTTCTGGAGAAGCATTGGCACTATGTGCTATGAGTGTGGCAGCAGGATATGGAAACTGCATGCTTGCAGTTACATCTAGTCATTTTGGAAGTGCGGAAAAAGAATTTCGGTTTCCGCTAGGTTATGCAAATCAAAGACCGCTTGCATCACAATGGACAGTAACAGGTAGCGGAGCCTTCATTGTTGGAGAGAAGAAAAGTCATGTACGTATCAGTGGCGTTACGGTTGGGAAAATAGTGGACTATGGTTTGAAAGATTCTCAAAATATGGGAGCGTGTATGGCTCCGGCCGCAGCGGATACAATCTTTCAAAATTTAAAAGATATGACAAGAACAGAAAAAGACTACGATCGTATTATTACAGGAGATCTAGGGTATATCGGACAAAGGATTCTGATCGATCTTCTTGCTAAAGAAGGAATTGATATAAAAGAACGGCATGCAGACTGTGGAATGATGATTTTCGATCAGCAAACTCAAAATACAAATGCAGGAGGAAGTGGCTGTGGATGTGCAGCTGTTACTCTTGCAGGATATATCCTGCCGAAAATACATCGTGGTGAATGGAAAAGAGTACTGTTTGTACCAACAGGTGCTTTGATGTCCACAGTAAGCTATAACGAAGGGGCAAGTGTGCCGGGAATTGCACATGGAATTGTTCTAGAACATTGCTAATATATGACACATGATGTAAAAAAGGAGGAGAAAATGGAATATATTAAAGCTTTCCTAGTTGGA
>JAHHTM010000187.1 GCA_020024675.1 Muricomes sp. | reverse complement strand
CCATAACGGCATTACTTTACTTGCCTCATCAAGGAAATAAAATACATCTCTTCCCATTGCCTGTCCTTTAATTGTATGCATATCGATTGCATAGTCAGGAATTTCTGGCACATAACCTTTTTCAAATTCTTTGGCAATAATGTTTTTTATCAAATCTGTTGAACGTTCTTTCTTGCTCTGGCACATGTAACGGATTGCATGCATAAAGAAGATTGCACGGTCTAAATCGCCATATGCAAACTCTTTGTGCATATCAAACATAGTTTTTACAAACACAGGGGCGTTTGTGTTTCCAAACCCTATATCCTCTACAGAAATAACGAGTAAACGATTCCACATTTTGTCTTCATGAAATTCTGAAGTAATATACAACTCGTATGCCATTCTTAATGCAAGATCTTCTTCTCCTCTTCGAATGCATTTCTGAAGTGCAGATATTACAAGATCTGCTTCAATTCCACTCTTTGTTTTTGTGTTTGACCATGGATCATAATATTCTTTTTTATCCATTGTTTTGTCCTCCTGTAATTTATTTTATTTTCATAGCCTCAAGTTTTTCTTGATGCTTTTTGATTCTATTTTTGATCATTTGCACGATCAACAATACGATAATAATAAAGATATATGGAAATGCTGAAATCAATTTCAGATCTAATTCACTGTATAACTGTAAATAAACTGTAATTGTGTCTGAAAAACCATATAACATAGAGCTGATCCATCCTACCAGAGGATTTCCCTGACTCATGGCGTCCATCGCTAGTGCCAGATAACCACGTCCGGCAACCATGTCTGCTGTGAAGGAATTCAAAGATCCCATTGATAAGTACATTCCTCCAAAAGCACAAAACACACCACACATTGCCAATGTTGTAAATTTCATTAATTGAACATTAATTCCGGCTGATTTTGCAGCTAATTCATTTTCACCAACTGCACGAATATTACGGCCTAATTTAGTTTTATACAAAAGCACCCATGTAAGGATAGCAAATATCCATCCAAGATATGTAATCAAATTATGACCAGAAAGAATCTCTCCTAAAATTGGTATGTTTTCTATTAGTGGCAGATTCACTTTTGGAAACGTTAAACTGTTTAAAGAACTACTTGTAACCTTACTTCCAGTAATTGTTGCAAGTACAAACACTGTTCCACCTGCTGCTGTCAGGTTGATTGCAACACCACAAGAGTTCATAGGACCTTTCATGATCAGGGCAAAATATCCTAGAATATAGGAAATCAAAATTCCAAAAGCTACACCAATAATTGCACCAATCCAGAGATTTTGTGTAAAAGCACTTCCTAAAACACCTGCCAATGCACAAATCAACATGGTTCCTTCAATTGCAAGATTGAAAATTCCTGATTTTGTAACAATATTTGCAGCCAGTGTTGCCAACATAACTGGAGTTGTACCTGCAAGCACAGAATACCAAAAACTTGAGGATGCTAAAAATTTAATCATTCTTACTCTCTCCCTTCTGCTGCAACTTCAGCCTGTAATAATGCCTGTTTTTGTTCATGACGTTTTTTAATAGAACTTAGGAATCTTTCAGATGTAACCAATAAGATTACGATTCCCTGTAAGAACGCAACAATTTCTGGGTCAAGACTTGTTGATCTTGACATAATATCCGCACCGACTCTTAAAAATGCAATAAACAATGCTGTAAGTGGGATAAATGCTGGATTTTCTCCAGCCATCATATGTACCATCAAACCATCCCAGACAAAATTAACTGGTGACTGCCACTGAAAACGTTTGTACATTCCAACCATTTCAATTGCTCCACCCATTCCGCCGATAATTCCGCCGATGAACTGTGCACCAAGCATGATTGCACCCACTTTGATACCTGCCGATTTTGCAAACGCCGGATTGATTCCTGTAACACGTACTTTATATCCAAAGGATGTTTTTTGCATTAATACAATCACAAAGACAATGACCACAATCATAATCACAAATCCCCAGTTCATGCTTGTACCTCTGATCAGGTTTCCAAATCTGGCATCATCCGGGAATTTTGCACTTCCCCAGCTTCCACTTTTATCCAACAAATAAGAACTTACAATAGAAAGCCCCGCATAATAGAAGATGGAGTTAAACATAATCGATAATACTGTAGCATTAATATTGGTGTACCGATTAATTAAAACCGGAAGCATATTGATGATTCCTCCGACTACTCCTGCCACAAGTAAGATTACTGCTTGATGAAGTATATTCGGCATAGGAACTTTAATCGCAATCGTTGTTGCAAGAACCGCTCCAATATAGAACGATCCGTCTACTCCAATGTTAAATACACCACTTCTTAGCGAAATATTAAGAGCTAATCCTGTAAAAACAAGTGGAACTGCATGTTCTAACACATTGAAGAAACTTCGTTTCGTCTGAAAAGGTCCTAACATCATTTTTGAAATTGCAAACACTGGTTCATCGCTTACAAAAAAGATGATAACGAAAACGAGTAACAGTGAAACTATTGCTGCTACCAATACTCTGAATACACTGAAAAATTTCATAAAATCCAGATGTTGATTCTTATTCTTTATTTTATTCATCTATTTCACCCCTTCCTGTGTCTTAAGACCAAGCATATACAATCCCAATTCTTGTTCACTTATTCGTTCACTATTATCCAAAGATGCAACAACTTTTCCTTTATGCATTACCAGCACTCTGTCTGCTAAAGCAAGGAGTTCTTTTAGATCCGCAGATACAAGAAGAATTCCTTTTCCTGCATCGCGCATTTCAAGAATTTTATGATGAATAAATGAAATAGCTCCAACATCTATTCCTCGCGTTGGCTGATCTAAAACCAGAAGATCACTGTTTGCAGTAAACTCTCTTGCTACAATTGCCTTTTGTATATTTCCTCCTGAAAGGCTTTTGATTGGTTGCATAGCATCTTTTGTCTTTACTTTAAATTCTTGAATCAAAGTATTGCAGTGCTCATGTAGTTTTTTATAACTTAACACTTTGAATTTTCCAGAAAAACTGTCGATATTCGAAACCACCATATTTTCTTCTATATTCATCGATGCAGCACATCCATTATACATACGGTCTTCTGGCACATAAGACATTCCTGCTTTTCTTACAGAAGCAATATCTTTTCCTGTGATATCCTCTCCTTTGAATATGATTTTCCCGTAATCTGGTGTCCTGTTTGCTGTAATGATTTCAATCAACTCACTTTGTCCGTTACCTTCAACACCGGCAATCCCAACAATTTCTTTGTCTTTTACATCTAAGAAAACCCCATCTAATTTTGTTACTCCAAAAGCGTCTTTGTATCTCAAATTTTCTACCTGAAGAAGAGTCTTTTCAGGAACAAGCGGTGTTTTGTCATATTCAAATTTAATAACTTTTCCAATCATTTTATTGGATATTTCTTCTTCACTTACATCTTTTGTCAAAAACGTTCCTTTTGTTTTTCCATTCTTTAAAACTGTAATTCTATCACTAATTTTCTTAATCTCTCCAAGTTTATGAGAAATAAATATAATTGTCATTCCTTGTTTTTTTAATTCAATCAGTCTTTCAAATAATTCTTCTGTTTCTTGCGGTGTTAGAACTGCTGTTGGTTCGTCAAGAATAATAAGTTTAGCTCCTCTATACAGAATCTTTAAGATTTCTAATTTCTGCTTCATACCAACACTCATGTCAGCCACTCTTTTATGAAGATCTATGTTAAAGTTATACTTCTCTGAC
>JAHHTM010000186.1 GCA_020024675.1 Muricomes sp. | reverse complement strand
AATACCAAATGGCAAAATCTTCAAACATTAATAGACTTAGAGTCATATTGGCCGAAAAAGAAATAACCAATCATTGGCTTGCCGAAAAATTAGGAAAAACCGATATGACAGTATCAAGATGGTGTACAAATAAAGCTCAGCCCTCTTTGTCCCAACTTGTCGAAATAGCGAATCTTTTGGAAATAGATGTAAAAGATTTACTAGAAACCTCTTTAAAATCAAAATAAAGACAATTTTTATAGACTTGAATATTAATAGTATATGTTGAATATAAATAAGATAGATATTAGTGAACATGAAATTCTTGAATTTGACGAAGAACTTCTTAAACTTTTACTCATTGACAGGACTACTAATAAAAACATTATGTGGGCCACTGATGACTACAAAGGTTTAGGATGTGGCTTTGAAAAGACAGATTGCATACAAATTCCTAATATTACAGGCGAAGAATATAAATATGTTATTCGTCCTCGTTCTGTAAAATCAATCGAACAACAAAAATTACGTGCAAGAAGTAAAGCGGAGGTCTTTACCCCATCCTGGTTATGCAATAAACAGAACAATCTCGTAGATCAATCATTTTTCAAATCTCAACCTCAATTCAATACAGAGTCTGAATGCGGATGGACGACTCTCTCAGAAAAGATAAAATTTGATGATGATAAAAGTTGGAAAGACTATGTTTTGAATCCGGTTTTGGAAGTGACATGTGGTGAAGCTCCATACCTTGTTAGTCGTTATGACAGTACAACTGGAGAAAAAATTGAGACTTCAAATAGAATAGGTCTTATTGATAGAAAAATTCGTGTTATAAATGAAAATTCAAACAGTAATGATGAATGGTTAAAATGGTGCCTTACCGCTCTTAAACAATCTTATGGATTTGAACTACAAGGAGATAATTTATTAATGGCCAGAGAAAATGTATTGTTTACGTTTTTGGATTATTATTTTGAACGATTTGGAAAACTTCCTTCCAAAACAATTATTAGAGAAGTTGCAGAGATTATATCCTGGAATCTTTGGCAAATGGATGGTATTAAATTAGTTGTTCCGTATTCATGTCATGATATTGAGCTCGTTGAAAGTCCGACAATGTTTGCAGATGATTCAATATCCCAAACTAAAAAAACTAAGAAGTGTACAGGGTGTGAAAAGAATATTAAATGGCAACACAATGGTGTATATTGTAAAATTAAAGATTGGGAAACAGGTACTATTGAAACCTTTCTTAAACTAACAAATTATCAACATGGAAAATTTTGAAAATATACAGCTCCTTGATAATCTCATTATCGGTAGAGTTGAGCCTAATATTTATGCTTTTACAACCGAAACGATACCCAATTATCTAAAAGTAGGAGATACATATCGCCCAGTAGAAAAAAGATTAGATGAATGGAGAAAATTCTTTCCTAATCTTTTGAAGGTGTTTAATGATACTGCCAAAGTTACAGATAGTGTCTATTTTAGGGATTACGAAGTACATCGCTATCTTATTAATCATGGTAAAGATAGATTAACGCCAGATATTTTCCCGGACAAACCATATTCACAAGAATTCTTTAAAGATGCAACTGCTAATGATGTAGATATGGCAATAAGCGATATTCGTGAATCTTATAATAAAGAAGGTTCTCAATATCATTATTTCAGCGAAGGAACCCCTGTTGAGTTCCACTATAATCATGAAGAGACGTATCCCTTGCGACCAAATCAACATGATACTGTCGAACGTTTCGTTAAAGCCTATCAAAATGATAGAAAGAATCTTTTAATGTACGCCGTCATGCGTTTTGGAAAGTCCTTTACATCTATGTGTTGTGCAGTAGAAATGAATGCAAGATTTGTTATTGTCGTTTCTGGAAAAGCCGATGTAAAAGCAGAATGGAAGAAGACTGTTGAAGGACATAAAAAATTCATAGATTATGTCTACTTTACTAGCGAAGATCTTTTAAGAGATGAAAACATTTTAACGGACACATTAAAATCCAAACGTGTTGTACTTTTTTTAACTCTTCAAGATCTCATGGGTAATGAGATAAAAAAGAAGCATAAAGAGGTTTTTAATAACGAATTAGACTTATTATTGATTGATGAAACACATTTTGGAGCAAGAGCAAAAGAATATGGAAAAATATTGATAAATAATAGAGTCTTTTCAACTGAAAGTCAAGTCAAAAATGAAAATAGTGAAGCAGAAGACTCTCTGGATGCACTAGAAACAGGTTTGAAGACTTTAAATGCAAAAATGCGTATACACCTATCTGGAACTCCTTATCGAATATTGATGGGTAGTGAATTTACCAAAGATGATATAATCGCATTTTATCAGTTTTCTGATATTGTGAAAGATCAAGAAAAGTATGACAAAGATCATTTGTGCGATGACGATTACAAAGAATGGGATAATCCATACTATGGATTTCCTCAAATGATAAGATTCGCTTTTACTCCCAATGAATCGACAAGAAGGAAACTGGAACAGATGAAAAAATCAGGCATTACTTATGCCTTTTCAGCATTGTTTAAAACTTGTTCGATTAGCAAAGATACATCTAGTAAAAAATCTCATTGTTACTTTGAGCACGAAAAGGAAATCCTTGATTTGTTTAAAGTCATTGATGGTTCTCAAGAAGATGAAAACGTTCTTGGATTTCTTGATTATGAAAAGATAAAACGAGGAAAAATGTGCAGACATATTGTCTGTGTTCTTCCCTATTGTGCTTCATGTGATGCTTTAGAATTATTATTGATGAATAATGCTGGTCTTTTTAAGAATTTGAGCCAATATAAAATTATTAATATTTCAGGTTGGGAAAACACACAATATCATTCTATTGAAACAGTTCAGAAAGCCATTGAAATATCCGAAAAAGAAAATAGGAAAACATTAACGCTTACCGTTAACAAAATGTTGACTGGAAGTACTGTTCCACAATGGGATACAATGATCTTTTTGAAAGATACCGCTTCACCACAAGAGTACGATCAAGCAATATTCAGACTTCAAAATCAATACATAAAAATATCAAATGATGAAAGTGGAAACGTAATTAAGCATAATATGAAACCACAAACATTACTTGTTGATTTTGATCCCAATAGAATGTTCATCATACAAGAAGAGAAGTCAAAGATCTACAATGTAAATACTGAACATAATGGTAATGATAAATTAAACGAACGTTTAAACGATGATTTAAGAATCTCGCCTATTATTACGATAAACAAAGGCTTGATAAAAGAAATTTCGCCAGCAAATATAATGGATGCTGTCCGACATTATTCTTGTACAAAAAGTGTTATAGACGAAGCAACAGACATTCATACAGATCTTTCTCTTTTAAATGATAACGAGTTAAAATCTGAAATTAATAGTTTGTCAACAATAGATGCAAAGAAAGGAATTCAACAAAAACCAACTTCTGACGGTGATGACGATTATGAACTTCCTGATGATTTCGATGAAGATCGTAATGGTGATCCCCATTCTCCAAATTCACATCAGTCAGGTGATGATGAGAAAACAGATAATGAGTGGGAAAAGAAAATTGCGACTTTATATGCATTGGTTTTGTTTTATGCCTTCTTGACTGATAGCAATGTCAAATCATTAGAAGACGTTATTTATAGTATAAAGAATGATGACACCAACAGACGTATAGCAAAAAATGTGGGCCTAAAATTCCAAATACTTCTTCGCCCTCTCCAATATCTACATGACCAGCAT
>JAHHTM010000185.1 GCA_020024675.1 Muricomes sp. | reverse complement strand
ATATAAAACTAAACGTGAAATGAATATAGGAATTATTATTTTTACAGTTATTTTTATCTATTTAATTGTTACGGTAGTGATGTTTGCTTTTCAGAAAAAAATTTCTGTATATGAAGTAAGAGAAGGAAATATATTAAGAGACAACTCGTATACAGGACTTGCTATACGTCATGAAACAGTTGTGAATTCAGAGAAAGATGGATATGTCCATTATTTTCAGAACAGTCAAACAAAAATGAAAACTGGAGTTCCAGCATATGGAATTACGACGAATAAGTTGACTTACGAAAAAAAGGTAGAATCAGAAGGTGAAAAGTTAAATTCAGATGACCAGAGACAAATGGTTATTAAATTACAAAAGTTTAATGAAACTTTTGATCCACAAAGATTCTCGGATGTCTACACACTAAAAAACGATGTAAATAATGTTCTGTTGAAGTCCTCTAACGAAACAAAGACTACAAAAGTCGATGCTTTACTTAAAATGGCTGGAAAACAGGCCTCGATTTTTCAGACAACATCGGATGGAATACTTCTCTTAAATATTGATGGTTATGAAGATATTACAATTGATTCATTTGAAGATGCTGATTTAAATAGAAGTAAGTATAGAAATATAATCAGACATGATAATGTACATGTAAAAAAAGGAGAACCGGTGTATAAACTTGTCTCAGATAATCATTGGTCTGTGATTATTCAAGTAGATAGAAAAATATCAAAAGAATTGAAACAATTACGAGTTGTAAAAACGCGTCTGGATAAAAACAATAACAGTATATGGGCGGAAGTTGATACTTTTAAAAAAGATGGAAAATATTATGCGGTTTTAAATTACAATTCCTCTATGATTACATATACATCTAAGCGCTTTCTAAATGTTGAACTCATTTTTGACGATGAAAGTGGATTAAAAATTCCAAAAAGTTCTATGGTTAATATGGATGCCTATTTAATTCCAAAATCCTTTATCACATACGGTGGAAATGAACAGGCAGAGGGAATCACAGTTTTAGGATCTGATGGCGAGCGTAAATTTCAAACTTGCAAGATTTATAAAGAAACTTCTGATGATATGGTTTACATAAGCACAGACAAGCTTAAGATGGGGACTACCATAGAGAAGGCAGGAGACGGAGAAACTCTTAAGTTATCTTATCCAAGGAAAATAGTGGGAGTTTACCAAATTAACAGAGGATATGCTGTATTTACGCAGATAACAAAATTAGGTGAAAGCGATGATTATTGCATCATTGAGGCAAATGACAAATATGGGCTTAGGAACTACGATCATATAGTTCAAGAAGGGGGCACTGTATCAGAAGGAGAAATTGTATTTTAATTAATAAGATAGAGACAGGAGATATATTATAATGATCAAAGAACAGCTTGCTCTTGTTGAAGAGAACATTCAAAAAGCATGTGAAAGAAGCGGTAGACGCAGAGAAGATGTAACACTGATTGCAGTAAGTAAAACAAAGCCGGTGGGGGTATTACAGGAGGCATATGATCTTGGGGTGCGTATATTTGGAGAAAATAAAGTTCAAGAACTTACAGAAAAGTATGCGATACTTCCTGAAGATATCCGATGGCATCTTATTGGACATCTTCAGACAAATAAAGTAAAATATATTGTTGATAAGGTAGAACTTATTCATTCTGTAGATAGTCTCAAATTGGCTCAGACAATTGAAAAAGAGGCAGCAAAAAAAGGGTGTGTTGCGCGAATTCTTATAGAAGTAAATGTAGCGGAAGAAGAAAGTAAGTTTGGAGTAAAAGTAGAAGAAGTAATTCCATTTCTGGAAAAAATATCTCATTTTGAACACATAAAAGTAGAAGGACTTATGACAATAGCTCCTTTTGTAGATGATCCAGAGAAAAATAGAACTGTTTTCTCGAAATTACGTCAATTATCTGTTGACATTAATGACAAAAACATTGATAATGTTAATGTGAGTATTCTTTCAATGGGGATGACCAATGATTATGAGGTTGCTATTGAAGAAGGAGCAACTTGTGTTCGTGTAGGAACGGGAATCTTTGGTGAGAGAGACTACAGCAAAAAAGCGTAGTTTTTGTGAAAGAAATCTATAAAGAAAAATTATACTAAATGAAGCATAAGATAGGAGTGTAAAAAATGGGTGTGTTTGACAAACTTTTAGCCATCATGAAATTAAACGAGGACGATTATGATGATGATTTATATGATGACGACTACGAAGAGGATGATGACTACGAAGAGAAACCACGTCATTCATTCTTTAGTAAAAAAAATAAAGACGATTATGATGACTTTGATCTTCAAGAAGATAACAAGTTTGCACCATCTGCAAGTAGCAAAATAACACCAATGCGCCAGCCTTCACAGAGACGCAATGCAGGTACGGAAGTTTGCGTTGTTAAGCCAACGTCAGTTGCTGATTCTAAAGAGATTACAGAGACTCTTTTAGCTGGACGTACAGTTATTTTAAACCTTGAAGGAATGGATTTAGAAATTGCTCAGAGAATTATTGACTTTATCTCTGGAGCTGCATTTGCAATCAGCGGAAATCTTCAGAAGATATCTAACTATATTTTCCTTGTTACGCCTACAAATGTAGATATTTCAGGAGATCTTCAGGATTTACTTAGTGGTTCTATGGAATCTGCAAATGTTAGAGGCGGATATTAAAAGAAAGTGTTTAGATAAAATATGTCAAAAGAAGAACAGTTACTTGAAAAACGCTTGATAGAGTTATCAAAGATAGCATATCACAGGAATATTTTTACATATACTGACTTTTTGAACCTAAACGAAAGAAATATATTACATAACTTGCCGAAGGACGAACTTTATTCGCAGTATGTTACATTTGGTGGTTATGAATTAGCAGAGCGTCAGATGGCAGCATTTTTACCTGATGCTCTTTCTTTTCGTGAAGAGAACATATCAGATTTCAATTTTCCATATTCTATTGTAAGCATCAAACCTCTTCAGACAAAATTTTCGGAACAATTAACACATAGGGATTATTTGGGAGCTGTCTTAAATCTTGGAATTGAAAGATCTAAGATAGGAGACATTCTTGTAAAAGATGATGAAACAATTGTATTTGTACATCAGACAATGGCCAGTTTTTTATGTGATGAATTAACCCGAATAAAACACACAAGTGTGTATGCAGAAGTTTCAAATACAAAAGAGGTTGATTTTGCATTGAGGTTTGAGGAAATTACTGGCACTGTTGCATCAGTGCGTCTTGACAGCTTGTTATCGTTGGCCTTTTCATCCTCACGAAGCAAATTAAGTGGACTTATTGAAGGAGCAAAGGTATTTGTAAATGGAAGACTTATGACAACTAACAGTTATAAGATAAAAGAAGGTGACGTTATTTCTGTTCGAGGGATGGGAAAATTTAAATTTAATGGTGCAAAATATCGTACAAAGAAAAACAGAGAATTTGTCAGCATATATAAATATATATAATTGGCTTGTAAAGGATAGATACTAAATGGAAGATAAAAAAAATAAAAAAATAAAAAGTTACCTGCTAGCAATTGCAGCATGTATTTTACTAACACTGTTTGATCAGTTTACAAAGTGGCTTGCAGTGATCAACCTTAAAGATAAGCAACCTTATGTTCTTATCAAAGGAATTTTTAAATTAGAATATCTTGAAAACAGGGGTGCAGCATTTGGAATCATGCAGAACCAGCAACTTTTTTTTGCAATTACTGCAGTTCTGATAATTGGTGTTATATTTTACCTATA
>JAHHTM010000184.1 GCA_020024675.1 Muricomes sp. | reverse complement strand
GGTTCTTTCACTTGTATTAGGGAGTGTCTCTCAGGTGTATGCAGGAACTGAATCTGAAATTCATATTAAGGATTTTCATGAGTTGATAACTTTTGCATTACAAAGCTGGGATGAAAAATACAACGGCTTTGCCGGTAAAACAATCTATCTTGATGATGATATCAATCTCAACAATATGGATCAGCAATTAATAGATGCACTTAAAAAAAAGCATCTGACAATTGGTAAAAAAGATTGTCCTTTTAGAGGAACTTTTGATGGGCAAAATCATAGAATTTCAAATCTCAGATATAATGAAAAGTTTTTAGTTGATGCAAATGGCGGACTGTTTTTTGGAGTAGAAGGCGGTACAGTTAAAAATCTGATTATTGATAATGCAGATATTAACAGTGCTTTTCAGGGTGGCCTTATTGCCGGCTATGGAAAAAATGCACTTTTTCAAAATATCACAATATTAAATAGTGATTTTAGAATTGACACTGTAAATAATGTATTATCTCTAATCACCAATGCAGGGTTTACTGGTGGCGCAATTGTAGGAAGTATTGAAAATTCCACATTATATAATTGTGAAATCAGCGGTACCTATGTACATAACAATGTTACTAATGGAATTTCTGCTCTAGGTGGTGAAGGCATGTATATGGGTGGACTTGTAGGCTGGGCAAGTAATTCGACTATTGAATATTGCAGAGCCCGTTCAAACTATGTAAATGAAGCCAATGGACGCGAGATCAGGCAGTCTCATATAAAGAATAAATATGATATTGCTGTAGGAGCCTTAGGCGGAAAATCTCTTTATGCCGGTGGGATTGTAGGTGGAGTTAATAACGGTACAAATATTATTGACTGCTTCAGTACTGCGGAAATTGAATTCTATGCAGCAAACTATGTTGCTGTAGGTTCAGGTATTTCCGGATATGCCGGTGGTATTACAGGAGCTTTACGAGGAAATGGTTCAACTATTGAACGATGTCACTACGCAGGAGATATTCATTCCTACCAATATAATGCGATAGCTGTAATTCCTATTATTCAGCATAACGCACATATTGCAGGTATCAATTACCTCTGGAAGGATAATAGTAAAGTTGAAAATTCCTATTTTCGGCCAAGTGACATTAAGAGTGGAGCTTCTATAAGTGCAGTTCACAAAGATGGAAACACAGAATTGTATGGGTCTATAGATGATGAAACTTATCAGCATATTAATTTCTGGGAAAGCAAAGGCTTTGATTTTAAAGGCACGAGAGAACGCTCTAATATAGGTGGATTAACAAGACCTAAACCGGAATTTGATGGAAATTCCCATATTAACAAATGGGTAATGGATTATAATCTTGGAATTCCTGTCCACGGCAATGCTGTTGGGGCAACATTTGATTTTCCAGGTGCAGGAAAAGTTCAGATTGGAAAAACCGGTCTTGTAGAAACTCCTGTTGAAACGGATGATCCATATAGCTTTGCAATTCAGGGAATTAACCCGACAGAAGCACAGAAGATGACTTTTGAACACATCTTAAATCCTGGATACCGTTTTAAGGGATGGTATCAGAAAGACAATATACTTTCAACAAAGAGAAGCGTACAGGATATAAAGGAACTTTTGAATATTACAGCAGACTCTAATAATAGATTAGGAGACGCATCTCAAAACCCTGTAACTATGAATATAAAAGACAATCGTCTTTTTGTAGCTGCAGTTGAAGGTCAGGTAACATATCATAATGCTGATGGAACAGAGATAGGTACAGACTGGCATAGATGTGAAACCCCACTAAAAGGAAAAATACCATTAGATTCACCTCGAGGTGCAAAATTTTATGGATGGACTACAATCCCAAGAGTTGAAAACGGTATAAAGGCAGGATATCCATCGATTACTTCAACTGAACTAAATGATATTAAACAGAAAAATGAGCTTTATCATGATGGTGATCCCGTTCTGAAAGAAATGCAGTTGTATCCTATCTATGTAGATTCAAAAGCGAATGTTGTTACCATGTTTGAAGGTCATGAACAAGATAATCTTGATGATATAACAAAACGTGTTAGCGTTGGTAAAACTGAAGTCGGTACTGATGAAAACGGCGTCTTTATAAATGTAACAGGTGAAGGTACAAATGGTGCATTTCCCGATGGCTATAAATTTAAAGGCTGGTATAAGCAGATTCCTGATGGAAGTCTTACAAATGAAGTATGTGTAAGCAGAAATCAGAAATATTACGTTCCGGATCTTACAGAAAAAGTTACCTATGTAGCAAGGTTTGAATATGCAGTAGAATATTATACAAGAGCATTTTATCAGAATAACGGAAAAGAGTTTACCAATCTTCAATGGTATGCAACTGTATGGCATAACTATACTGAAGGATTTGAAGATATTCCGGGCCCTGCTTTTGGAGAAGAGACTATATGTGGTTGGGGACTAAACGAGCCAGAAAATCATGGAAAGAATTTTAATGGTGTATGCTCATTAAAACTTACAGCTGCTAATAAAAAAATAACTGAGCCTTTAAATGTGTATTCTCATAATAGGTATGATGGCAACAGTATAAATGATAATTATGCCAGTATTGCAGATACAGATTTCCCTAATTCAGGAAAGACAAGTTCTACTGCAGTTCAATCTGGCAGTTTCCAGTTCAGCTATGAACCTTTTGAGGGATATCATTATAATTTCTGGACACTGGAACGGAATGGTAGTGTCGGTAAGTGGACATATAAGGGTAATCCATTTACCACAACAATGAATAGTGCTGCAAAAAATTATTATGGAAGAGCGATGGTATATGCTGACGTAAATTTTCATAATAAAGACGGAGCTTTAGCCTTAATCGGTACGAGAAGATATGAAAGTCGTATTTTGTTAAAGAATGAAGATTCTTTTACCTATGTATATCCACATGTTCATGGAGTACCGATAGATCCAAAGCCTTATGATTATAAAAACGATCAAGATTTGATAGATCCTGTTTTCAAGAATAACCCTTCGCCATCAGATACTTCTATGGCTGTAGACGGATATGCTTTTCTTGGTTGGGTAAGCACTGCAGATATAACAAAAGACTCGTACGAATGGAGATATATCTTTGATGTTGAAGGTGATAACTCATGTACATCAGATGTAGAAAAAGTTCAGCCCTATCTTGTTACAGATGAAGCAAAAGTATATGAAACACAGGATTTATATCCGGTTTATGCAAAATATGATGTTGAAGTTACAAATAATATTTTAGAATTGGGTAATCTGTCTGCTAATGCAAATAAGCCGGCTATACCTACATATGTGATTACATCCGATCCGGTAAGCAAAGGAAAGGCTACAATTACCATTAGTGCAGAGCATAACAAAACGAATGTTCTTTCTGATGAGCCTGGTGAAAAATACAAACTGGATTCTATAATTTGCGAATATGACGGAGTTAAAAAGAAATTAGAATTAACTTCTAGTGGTTCAAATGAATATATTGCAAAAGATTTTCCGATTATAGCAGGTAAACATTATAAATTTATTGCAAACTATAGTCCGCTTCTTGTTGTATATCATATGGATGATCAGGGTACGACGAAAACTGTTGTAAGAAATGCAGGTGAGCATCTGGGTGTTCTTTTAGAACCTGATTATACAAAGATTGCAGATGTAGCTGATTCCTGCTTTATAGGTTGGACAAAGGTAAAACCAAACGGAAACAATGCACACAAATATAATTCAAGAAAAGATTTTACTGAAAGTGGAATGTTTACAAAAGATTCTATTG
>JAHHTM010000183.1 GCA_020024675.1 Muricomes sp. | reverse complement strand
CAGAGTTGGTGCAGTATACAGTTCAAAGTAAAGGGGGCCCTGATGCAAGAAAAGTAGTGGGAAATCTAAAAGAGAAAGTGTATTCCTTGTGGGAAACTCAGTATATGAGATATGCCAACGAAAACGACGGCAACGAATTGCTGTATCATACTTATGAACGCATTGAGGATGCCGATACCCTTAGTTTGGCGTGTAATGCTATCCCAGAAGTAAGTTTGATTTCAAAAAAAGGAATGCTGCATCAGTGGGCAGAAAGTTGTAATATAGGATGGCTTAAGGGATATAAGGAAAAGCTTGAAGCGTATTTGAGAGAGGAGTCAGAAATACATGGAGAATAATTTTACAGAATTTATTAACGACTCCGTTCGAATATTGATTATATTGGACAGTTTAAAGGATAGAAAGTCTCCCAATACAACAATATATAGAATTATGCTTTATGACTATTATTTACGTTTTCCTAACACCATGAAAGATTCGCAGATAGATCATTCAGAGTTTGGCGAAAACTTAGACGAACACTACTCATATTTCAACAGTTGTCCAGATATTATCAGATATAGAAGAAGCATCGATTATTTACGTGCGAAAGGTCTATTGACCCAAATTTTTAATCAAAGCAAAGTCGTTTATGTTATTACTGAGTTAGGCACAGAAGCGATACATAGCGTTTCGACTACCTATAAAGATAAGTTAACTTGCTTAATTTCCAAGGTATTGCCGGAGTTGTATGGATTGTCAGATTCAAAAATTTGGCATACGATCCAAGATACATCAAAAGATCATTTATGGAACGGAAGTGTTGATAATGAAGACTAAAATGAAGATTGATTCTTTAACTTTACTTGGATCTCGAAAGAATTACTCGGTCAGATTCAAATCTGGCTTCAACCTTATTTCTGGACCAACATCTACTGGAAAAACATCAATTCTAGAAATGATTGATTATGTCCTTGGTGCGAAGAAGCACAAGGATTATATTGAAATTAGATCATCTTGTAGCAGCGCACAGCTTGTCTTATGGCTTGGAGATCACAAATATAGAATTACGAGAGAACTCTTTAATTTTCATACGCCAGTTATTGTAGAAGAATGGGATGAGGAAAAAAAGAAATTTCTTTTCTACAATCGATATGAGATTGATATACCAAGTAATCCCAAGTCCTTATCTGCGTTTTTGTTAGAAAAACTCGGTATGGCGGACATTACGATAAAAGGTCAAAACCTTAGTTTTAGGGATCTATATAAGTATTGTTATTTAAAACAGACAGAAATAGACAATGAAAATATTATGAGAGAAAGCGACTGGGTTCATAATATTAAAAGGAAAGCAACATTCGAAATCATTTTTAACGTTTACGATGAACTGCTGGAAGAGTATAAGCGAACTTTAGAAAACAGGAAAAAGGAAATAGAAGAGCTGTCTATACGTTTAAGTGGTATTGAGGAATTTCTAAAGAATGTAGAAATTGGGACATTGATCGAGTGCAATAATGTCCAAAACAAGCTCAGAAAAGAACTGAAGGAAACAGAAGAGAAACTTGATAAATTAAAGAAAAGCAAGGGAAATATGACGCCCGAAGCAATTGGGCTGAGAGAAGAAATCGAAAATTGTAGAAATACAATCAATCATTTGAAGTCTAGAAAAAATGATCAAACACAGTACATAAATAAACTTAAATTATTGTACAACCAGTATTCCAGTGAGATAGAAAAGAAAGAACTAGCCATTCAAGGGTACCTTACGTTCAATAAATATGAGTTTGTACTGTGTCCTAATTGCTTGCAGCCGCTTACTCAAAAAGCAGACGCTACAACTTGCTGTCTTTGTGGAAGCGAAAAAACCAACGATGCAGGCGAGGTGCTTATCGAGAAGAAAGAAATCCAACTACTAAAGCGCAAACGTAGTGAACTAGAAAAGTTCATCACATTACAAGATAAAGACGTCGATGGGCTACTTCATGACATTTCAGACCTAAATGCTCATTTTTCTGAGATGGAAATGGAATTAGCACACCTTTCAAAAGGCTATTTGGATCCAGTATTAGAGAAGATAGAGTACTTTAATTATGAACTGGGACGCAAAAATAGAGAGCTAGCAGAATTAGAAAAAGATGAAAAAATGTTTGAAGAACTCGATCGTTTACGCTCAATATTCAAAGAAAAGGAAAAAGTCATAAGTTCGCTGAAAGATACAATAAAAAAGCTTTCCGAGAATGCAGTTAACAAAGAGGAACTAATCCAAACGCTGTCAGAAACATTCGAACAAATTCTTAAAGATTTTCAGTATCCTGATTTGACTAATGCCTTTATAGATGACAAAAATTATCTACCATACGTACGAGGTAGAAAGTATAGTGAGCTTGGTAGTTTAGGCGGGGTGACGCTCATAACAATAGCCTATTATGTATCTATTCTGCTAGTAGGTGCCTCAAATTTGTATCATCATCCCAATTTGCTTATTATCGATTCTCCTAGAAAAAATTTAGGAGCACAGACCACGAAAGAAGTTGAAAGCGAATTTAGAGATGAACGTATTTTTAATGCAATCATGCAATGTTTGATGAAAACAGCAGAGGACAACAAGGATAATATTCAAGTTATCGTAGTTAATAACGGATGCCCTGAATTTATTCCCAAGGAATGCGTAGTGGCCGAATTTGATTCAGATCAAAAAGATAATTTACCTAAGGGCTTAATAGATGATGCTGTAAATCAATAAAATTTTTGAATGTTGATGCCCATAGATAATTTACAAGTTCAAGTCCAAAAGGAGGGTATCTATGAGTTGGGAAGAAATGGTGACTAGACGTGCACCATGTGCCTGCGGAAGAGGAAAAATTACCCAGACAGAATATGGTGATGATTGGAATAGATGTGAATATGGCCCTGTAAAAATAGAATGTGAGGAATGCCAAAAGAAATATAAGATTGAGACTGTGTCCCATGCAGGATTATTGAAGTCTGATGGAATATGGAGTAATTATTACCTAGTTCCGATTGACTATCCAGATTATGATGGCATAACGCTGGAGAAAGTATATCCTTCAGATGTTTCTTTATATACTATACCGTTCGATGAGTACCTAATTAAAAGTTATTCGTATATACATTTACAAAGTTCTCTGGAAGATATGATAGAGAATAAAGCGTTATCTAGAATTAAAGGTGACGCAATTCGTATCTGCCGTGAGCATCAAAAAATTTTTAAAACGGCGAGAGTTTCTATTGTGTTACCTAAGGTTGAAATAGCATTAGCGCACTATAATAAATATAAAGATAATTATGATAATCGGGCCATAATCGCTGCTGAAGAAAAGAAAGAACGAAAAGCATATTTTGAAGAGAAAATGCGGCATGCTATTCGTATAAAATTTTTATAGACATGGTTGAGTAATATTCCCTGGATACTACTCTAGGGAATATTGAGTCTCTACACCTTATCCAATGTAGCAAATACACCTGCCCTGATATTTGCCGCATTTGCCCTTGCCAGGGCAATTTCGTGGGCGTAGATGGTTGCGGTAGTAGCTGCATTGGCATGGCCCATCTCAGCTGCGGTGGTGACCAGATCCACACCGTTGGCAATCAGCGTGGAAGCTGCTGTGTGTCGGAAGGCATGGGGATGCAGGTGGGGAATATCATGCTCGTCGCTGAATTTATTCAGCCAATAGGTGATGCTGTCCGGGTGAATGGGTTCTCCGTTGTCACGAACAAAAACATAAGGGGTATTTACCCAGTGCTCCTTGTTGGCCTTTTTTATCCGCTCGCACTCAGCTTTCCAT
>JAHHTM010000182.1 GCA_020024675.1 Muricomes sp. | reverse complement strand
TTCAAAAGAATTGTGTATGGAGTGCCAGTGCCAATACATCACACTGTTGGCACCAGAAGCAATATGACTATATGCCTGCTGCCGCAGCTGTCCCTTATAAGGTACCCAACCAGGAAATCCCTGTGCTTCCGTCTCCAATACTAAATAATTGTCCTGCTTCAATGACCTGGTCATATCTCCGCCAAATGCAATTTCTGCACCTGTCAGCTCATCCTGTGTTGGATGATAAATATCTGCTCCTGCAATACTCAATGCTTCTGCTGCATGATAATGATTCACATCCGGTTGGACACCGTAGGAATAGCCTCGCCATTCAAAGTCAAAATTATGGGTAACAAACTGATCTTTTCTGCGATATTCATTCACAATTTCTGCCTGCCATCTCAAAAATTCATCTACTAAAGACCGCTGAAATTTTTCAAATTCCGCACCCAAACTTCCATTGATCGTTCCTCTTACATACGGGAAATCTTCCCATGCATTAATACGATTACTCCAATAATCTAGACCAAACTCCTGATTCATAGCATCTAAATCATTATTGAACTTTTCTCGCAAATATTTCACAAATTTTTCCTGAACATTTTTTCCTGCTGTTCCATAATACTTTGTCTCATTATCCAGCTGAAAGCCAATCACACATTTCCTGTGTGCTACACGTTTCATCAATTCACGAATTACCCGTTCACTATAGAAACGATATACAGGATGAGTAATATCCATGATTTGCCTTGCCCCATATATTCCTTTTCCATTTGCCGTGGTAGCAAGAACATCTGGATAAGATTTGACTATCCACGTAGGGACAGCATATGTAGGTGTACCAACAATCACGTAAATTCCAGATTTTTCCATTGCATCCACAACACGTTCTACATGAGAAAAATCAAAGACACCTTCCTGTGGCTCACAAGTACTCCATGTCGATTCTGCAATCCTCACTGTGTTGATTCCTGCTTTTTTCATCATCGCCACATCTTGATCCAAACGTTCGTAAGGCATATATTCATCATAATAAGCAGTTCCAAAAAGAAGTTCTTTCATCACTGTTCCTCCATTCTACAAAACTCCATTTCATCCTTATCATTTAGAAATACGCCGTTTCTTGATATCTTCAAGAATACTGTTGTATTCCTTATCCAAATGGTAAAATGCCAACACTACCATCTGCACAGCCGTCAGGATAATCGGGACATAAATATAACTTACTTTAATTGCAGATATTGCACTTGCGGATTGGGTTGTAGCCGTACCGACATAGCCTCCAACTGCAAGAATCGCCCCCATTAATACATTGCTAAGTCCATTTCCTATTTTCTGCCCAAAACTGGCGGCACTATTGATCAATCCTTCTGTGCGGATTCCAGTCTTCCATTCTCCATATTCAATCGTATCTGTTACCATTGCAAACATACATACTGAAATTCCTGAATTTCCGATTCCTCGAAGCATACAACCAACAATCAAAACCGGCAGATTCTCTCCACCACTTCCCATGATTCCATATCCTACGATCGTGATTGCAGCTCCTGCCATGAGAACATTTCTTTTTCCATGCTTTTTCACAAATCGAGCAATAAACAACATGCAAATAATCTGGGTCACCTGAAGAGCTACTGAAAAAGTTCCAACTAAATTCCCATTTCCCAGTACTTCTTTGGCATAATAAACCTCCGAAGAGCCATTTACTCCCTGTGCTATAAAAATTAGAACCAGATTTAATGTTGCCATAAACCAGTATTTGTTTTTCACCAGTGCCTTAAATCCCAAAATTACCGGCACTTCCATCCTTTTATCATCATTCGTATTTACACGTTCTCTGGTAAATAGAAACGTAATCATAAATGTCAGAATTTCCAGTGCTCCAAACACAACAAATGTATACGTCCATGCACGTGCATTATCCCCAAAAAATTTTACTACCGGGAGCGTACACGTTTTAATAAATAAAGTTCCACAAGTTGCCAATATCATACGGAAAATGCTCAATACAGAGCGTTCATACTGATCTTGTGTCATCAACGCTGTTAGTGTCGCATACGGAAGATTAATTCCTGTAAACAATACTGTAAATGCAAGATTATAACTAAAGAATATATAAATATACTTTGCCGTTTCACTCCATCCGTTTGGAACTGCAAACAGCAACACTGTCCCAATAGCATATGGAATAACCAATCGTAAAATCCAGATTCTTGCCTTTCCAAATGGAGATCTGGTCCTGTCAATAATAATCCCCATAACCAGATCACTAATACCATCAAAAAGTCTGGAAACTAACATAATAGTACCAACAACAGCTGCACTGACACCTATATAATCCGTGTAATAAAACATCAGGAACGCTGCCATTGCAGAATACATAATGTTACTTGAAAAATCTCCACATCCATAGGCCAGGCGTTCTCTAACTGTAACCTTTTCAGATGCGTGTGCATTTGTGAACTTTGAGAAAATCATCTCTCTTCCTCCTTCTCTATTTTTTATGATTATAGAGTAGCAGAGAGACCCTTCAATATATATCATTTATTTTTGCTTATTATCAACTATTTTTGTTTTTTTGTAAATCTTCCAAACTTTTTACGATATTGCACAGGACTCATACCTATTTGTGCCTTAAACACACGTCCAAAATAACTTTGTGTGCAAAAAGAAAGATGATTTGCAATATCTTTTACTGCATAGTCTGAATATCGTAACATATTTTCTGCCAGATGTACCTTTTCCCGCTGTATATATTTCTGTATTGTAATCCCCTCTACTCGGTGAAAAAGATCAGACAGATAGCTGGCATTCACTCCAATTTCATATGCGATCTTACTGATTATAATTTCACTGTGCAGATTTTGAAAAATATAATTTTTTGTCCTTTCGATCAACTCATTCCGTTGTTTTTTCTCCTGTATTCCTGAAACCATTTTTGCATAATCATACTCAGCCTGTCTCATCATTGCATCAATCTTTACGATACTATTCATTTCTTCAATTTCCAGAATATAACCGTCTACCATAGAAAATGCTTCTTCCGGAAGCATTCCTCCCTCAATTGCAGCACGAGAAGCCAAAGTAATGACGCAAATTGCAATATTTTTTGCCTGTCGAACTTCACTTTTTGCCAATCTTCCATCTGCTCCTCTGTAAGTTTCTTCCAGACTTCTCTTCAGCATTTTTATGTCTCCGCGCCTTATGCTCTCAAACTCACGCACCTCCTGTTCATATGGATTATGAGGCATTTCATATTCCTGCCGCTGAAAAATCACCTTCGAAACACTTGCCATTGCTTCTTCAATATCCAGATTATCCAGTTCATTTTTGCTCCACAGCTCATGCAAATACATCTCCTCACCTGTCAAAAGATGATAAAGCATCAGAACACCCGAACCAAATATTTTTATTTCACAATATGTCAGCCGAAATCCTGCATTCTCACTGATATGATGTGTCTTGATCATGTAATCTGTCAATTCTTTATTGGGCCTTTCTGCACATACCGGACCTACTACCAATTTCCCCCGCTCCATTGAAAACACTGCATAAAAAATACAGTTTTTCTCATGAAAAATATCTGGATAGTTTTTATCTTCTCTTCGGATAATCCTCTCTCTAAATAATGCATCTGTAAACACAGGATTCATTCCATCTGCACCATCTCCAAAATATGTTTCAATTTGACCATCCGTATTGATATAACAAATATTACAGTGTAAGATTCTTATCATCTGATTACATACATAGTCTAAATTCATACCTATAAATGAGCAAATCCAAAATATTGCACAAAATAAAGACACCCTCTGATGAAT
>JAHHTM010000181.1 GCA_020024675.1 Muricomes sp. | reverse complement strand
TTATATATGTGAATTAAATGGATATATTGTAGTCTATTTAAGTGATAAAAAAACGCTTTATGAAATGACAGATATTACATTGGACAGGTTTCCGAATGAAGTTCAAAAACAAATTAAAAGTGGGAAATATGTGAAAGATGAAAGGGCATTGTATGGTATTCTCGAAAATTATTCAAGTTGACAAGTAGACGAAAAGACAGAAATGGTGTAGTATTAAACTAGTTTGCACAAAAGGAGAAATATAATGGACGAACAAAAGATTAAAAGAATTAATGAATTATATAAAAAATCGAAAGAAGAAGGATTATCTGAAGCAGAAAAATTTGAACAGAAAGAATTAAGACGAGAATATGTAGAATCCTTTAAAAGAAATTTAAGGGTTCAGCTTGATCGCATTGATATAGAGAATGAAAAAGGCAACGTTATAAATTTGGGAGAAAAATTTGGAACAAAAAGAGGAAATTAGGAAAGAAATTCGCAGGATTCGTGCAGAGATTCCTAAAGAATTAAAAATGCAATATAGCAGACAAATTCAGAATAATTTGATTCAGGATAGAATATTTCAAGAAACGGATGAAATATTTTGTTATCTAAACAATGAAGATGAAGTACAAACAGATTTCATAATAAATAAAGCCTGGATGCATGGAAAAAAAGTGGCTGTTCCAAAGGTATTAAGAAAAGGTGTAATGGAGTTTTTCTATATAAACAACATGGACGAGCTTGTGTGTGGGCATTATGGTATTTTAGAACCAGTTTCCGATAATATCGCAAAAGGAAAACATGCGCTTATGCTGATTCCAGGAGTTGCATTTGATAGAAATGGATCAAGGATAGGCTATGGTGGAGGGTATTATGATCGTTATCTTATAAATCATCCCTACAGTCTAAAAGTAGCACTTTCCTATGCCTGTCAAATTACAAAGTATATAATGGCAGATGACAATGACATCCCTGTTGATATGATTTTTACAGAAAGAGAGATAATCAGATGTTAAATGAACTTCCAAAAGATCCGGTAATGTTACTTAGTGTTGTGAATACAAGATTAAGAGATCAGTACCGTTCATTAGAAGAATTGTGTGAGGATATGAATATATCTCAGGTAGAATTAAAAACGAAACTGGAAATAATTGATTATGCTTATGATAAAGACTGTAATCAGTTTTTGTAAGGTATGTATGAAAGATTACATATGAATCAAAAAGGCTGTCGCTTTTGCAAAGAAAATTGTGAAGTGACAGCTCCTTTTGTGTTACGGAAAATCAGAACACAAAGTAAAAATTTACAACAGTGAAAAGCTATGCTATAATTTATTAGTTAAACTATGTGAATAGATATGAAATGAGGAAAGAAATGAATAATAAAATAGATTTAAAGGCAGTTGCTTCAGATCAGCTGCACAATATTGATTTAAATATGGTGGATTTAGAAGTTGCTGCACCGGAAAATGAACCACAAAGACAATATTATTATATGGCGAAAGCTCGAAAATATGTTAGTGAGGTTTCAAAAAAATTAGGACGTTCCCTAAGCTTTTCAACTCAAACTTTTGGGTGTCAGATGAATGCACGTGATTCTGAAAAATTAGTCGGTATTCTCGAAGAAATTGGCTATGTTGAAGAAATGAATGAAGAAAATGCAGATTTTGTTATTTATAATACATGTACGGTAAGAGAAAATGCGAATCTTCGTGTTTACGGAAGATTAGGTCAGCTTAATCGCATAAAAAGAAAAAATCCACATATGATGATTGCACTTTGTGGATGTATGATGCAAGAACCGGAAGTTGTAGAAAAACTTAAAAAGAGTTATCGATTTGTAGATATTATTTTTGGTACACATAATATTTATAAATTCGCGGAGCTTATTGTTAACCGTATTGAAAATGAGCGAATGACCATTGATATATGGGAAAATACAAATAAAATTGTTGAAAATCTTCCGAGTGAACGTAAGTTTTCCTTTAAATCAGGTGTTAATATTACATTCGGTTGTGATAATTTCTGCAGTTACTGTATTGTTCCATATGTACGAGGAAGAGAACGAAGCCGTGATCCTGAGGCTATTGTAAACGAAATTAAACGTTTGGTAGCGGATGGGGTTGTAGAGGTTATGCTATTAGGTCAAAATGTTAACTCTTATGGAAAAAACCTTGAAAATCCGATCTCTTTCGCACAACTTCTTCAGAAGATTGAAAAGATTGAAGGACTTGAAAGAATTCGTTTTATGACTTCACATCCAAAGGATCTGTCAGATGAATTAATAGAAGTCATGAGAACATCTAAAAAGATTTGTAAACACCTCCACCTTCCGGTTCAGTCAGGAAGTACAAGAATATTAAAGAAAATGAATCGACACTATACAAAAGAAGGTTATCTTGCACTTGTTGATAGAATTCGCAAAGCAGTTCCTGATATCTCTCTTACAACAGATATTATTGTTGGGTTTCCGGGAGAAACAGAAGAAGATTTTCTTGAAACAATGGATGTTGTAAAAAAAGTACGTTATGATAGTGCTTTTACATTTATTTATTCCAAACGAACAGGAACTCCTGCTGCCGCAATGGAAGATCAGGTGCCGGAGGATGTTGTAAAGGATCGTTTTGATCGTCTTTTGAAAGAAGTACAGGAAATATCAGCAGAAGTGTGCAGCGTGCATACAGGCACTATACAAGATGTTCTTGTAGAAACAGTTAACGATCATGACAGTTCTCTTATGACAGGAAGAATGAGCAATAACATACTTGTACATTTCCCAGGTGATGAAAACCTTTTAGGAAAAATTGTGAATGTAAGACTGAATGAGTGTCGAGGCTTCTATTATCTTGGAGAGATGGTCGAAAAATAAAGTAATGTATCGAAAGGGAGAAACAACGTGGGAGAATTAACACCAATGATGCAGAAATATATGGAGACAAAAGAACAGTATCCAGTCTGCATTTTATTTTACAGACTAGGTGATTTTTACGAAATGTTTTTTGATGATGCAAAGACTGCATCAAGAGAGCTAGAGCTTACGCTCACAGGAAAAAGCTGCGGACTTGAGGAACGTGCCCCTATGTGTGGCGTTCCCTATCATGCAGTAGATACTTACCTTAATCGACTTGTCTCAAAAGGATATAAGGTTGCAATCTGCGAGCAGGTAGAAGATCCAAAGCAGGCAAAAGGTCTTGTTAAAAGAGAAGTTACAAGAATTGTTACACCAGGGACGAATCTTGCACCTCAGGCATTGGATGATTCAAAAAACAATTATCTTATGTGTATTGTATACATAGAAGACAGATATGGTTTATCGATTGTAGATATTACAACAGGTGACTATTTTGTTACGGAAATTGCAGACAGCACAAAACTTTTAGATGAGTTGTATAAATTTATGCCATCAGAAATTATTTGCAATGAAGCATTTTTCATGAGTGGAGTAGATATCGACGATCTTAAGGGAAGACTTGGAATCATGGTCTACTCTTTGGAATCCTGGTATTTTGACGACGCGATCTGTAAGAAAAAGCTGCTTGATCATTTTAAAGTTTCTACTTTTAGCGGTCTTGGACTGGAAGATTTTGATTGCGGTATTATAAGTGCGGGAGCGCTTCTTCAATATCTCCAGGAGACACAAAAGAATTCGCTTGCGCAGCTGACACATATCACACCATATACGACGACCAGGTATATGATGCTTGACAGTTCTACGAGAAGAAATCTGGAACTCACAGAAACTTTACGCGAGAAACAAAAGAGAGGTTCCCTTCTTTGGGTACTGGATAAGACAAAGACAGCTATGGGAGCAAGAACGCTTCGTAAATATATTGAACAGCCGTTAATTG
>JAHHTM010000180.1 GCA_020024675.1 Muricomes sp. | reverse complement strand
TTCTTTGCTTCTGAAAGTGCTACTTCTGCTTTTTTCAGTTCTTCAGAAGTTGCTCCTTCTTTCTTTATTATCTCTTTTGCATTTTTTAATGCAACTTTAAATTCATCCCAGCCAGAAGTAAACCAATCCATTTCATAAGATTCACATTCCTTTATAAGAGCAGATAAAACACCTTCACTGCTTTCCATATCTTTGATTGTGATTTTCGCTTTTTTATTGAAGCCTAGAATTACATCTCCTTGTACATCTGTTATTTCTACTGTAAAATCTCTATCACCTGTTTTGTCCGGATTTCTTCTTGTCTCTACAGCTGCTGTAGTTTCAGAAACTCCATTCTCCAGTATGATCTCTGGATTTAAGTCTGTATTAAAATCACCTTGAATGGCTGTTCCAGGATTTGGTTGTAATCTTGCTGTTACCCTACCTTCTGTCCCTCCTACTCGTTTAACTTTTAATTCCTTCTTTTCACTTTCGTTCATTGTATAGGAGTTTTCTTCTAATTGAATCATACCTTTTCCGCCGTTATTGATTACTGCCGCAGCTTCAATTCCTACAGCTTTTCCAATCACTTTTAACTTGATCGTATGATTTCCATCTTCCAAATCAGGCGTTTCAAACCACCTCTGTCCTGTTGCACGTTTCGCTGCTTTCGTATCTACTACAACTGGCTTTTCATTATCAACAGTTATTTCTACTTTGCCATGTCCTGGATCAACCGTTCCAAACAAATATGCCTTTGTACCTTGAAATTTCAATTCTAGTTCAGCATCTTTATTTGCCCATGTATTTGTACCATTGATATACTGTGGCTGATTTTCCGGATTCCATTTTCCTTTAAATGAAAATCCTTTTCCATCAGATACATCTTTGTCTGTGATATCAATCATTTCCATTCCTTTCGGAACTGGATTTGGTTTTTCCATATCTGGTGTTGACTTGTATACACCAACTTCACTAATCATAGGTACTTTTCCTTCCGGAGTACTTACCGTGATTTTCACCTGACGTGCAGTCACTTCACTGGTTCTGCAGAGTCGTTTTGCACCAACTGTTTTACCTGCTTCCAATAATGTCCAGTTGCCTTCTGTTCCTTCACGATATTCTACTTTATACTGATTAATTCTCTGTCCATTTTGGATTGCTTCTTCCATAGATACAACGTCAAAGTTTTTCTTCTCACCCAAATCAATCAATATTTCGCCCTTATTAGTACCATCATCTGTTGTCCAATAAGTGTCATCATTTGCATCAACCATGTTCCCTGGTTTAAATGTTTCAGCATTTTCTCTTACAGATGAAACTTTAACAGATGCGCCCTCTGCCTTTGCCAGATTGGTTGCAAATGTCTTTTTAATATTATTTCCAAATTCTTCTATTCTTTTTAAGATTGGTTCATCTACTGTTCCTTGAGTATTTGGTGGAACATTAAGTAATAATGTTGCATTATGACCAACAGAATTAAAATACATATTACTCAATTCTTCCATGCTCTTTGGAGTGTTTTTCTGTGTTCCCCAGAACCATCCGGAAGTAATACGAGCATCTGCTTCAGGAACAGTCCATTTGTCTCCATCTTCAAAACCTGCCGTAAATCCACCAATATTTCCATTATCAATTTTATCTCCGTTTATCTTAGATTTAGACCATGTATCTTTTGCTGCAAGACCATGCTCATTTCCAATCCATCGTACCGTCGTATATGCATCTGCGCCAAACAACATACAATCAGCATCTCGACCATCTACTCCTTTTCCTTCGTACTTTTGTATAGTGTCAAACCACTCTTTAAACGTATATTCTTGATAATTGGAGCCACCACCTTTGGCCCCATCCATCCATACTTCTACAAATTTGCCCTTATTCCCGTATTTAGGATTGCTTAGAATTTCCTCTAATTGACTTTTGTAATACTTATTATAATCTAGTTCATCATTTTCATATACCCATTTCCAATCATGTCCACCAATTGGTCTGTTTTCTTTTTTCCCATTAATTTCTACTTCTTCTACTAGCGGTCTTCCATCTTTGTCTTTATATCCATAACTTGGATCATGAATATCCCAAGGAGATAAATATAATCCCATATCCATATTGGCATCAGAACAAGCTTTCGAAATTTCTGCAAGAATATCAGACTCTCCGTTTTTATCTGTATACCCAGCTTCTTTCACATCATATTTTGTATATTGGCTATCCCAAATACAAAATCCGTCATGATGTTTTGCAGTTACAATTAGTTTTTTAAACCCTGCATCTTTTAATGTTTTTACAAGTGTTTCTGCATCAAAATCATTTTTCAGTGTAAAAATCTCACTAGGTTTTTTATTTCCATAGTGTTCTCCCCATTCTATTTCATTAAATGTATTTGGTCCAAAATGACAGAATGCGGCCAACTCTTCTTTTTGATATCTAAACTGGTTCTTATCTGGAAGGACTTCATCTGCTTTCGGAGCAGTTGCTGTTCCACTTAGACTTCCATCTCCAATCCAGTTTGTTGTTTCCGCTGCCTGGAGTGTTACTGTTCCTCCCATAAATCCAGTTGTTGTAATCATACCGGCAAGTAACATTGACATCCACTTTTTGTATAAAGCTTTTTTCTTCACCTTTTTTCTCCTTTTTTTCATACCATTTTTTGAAAAACATATATGCATTATACTTATTACAATCTATTTCATCAATTTAATATCTTCCAATTTTTGGTTAATATTTTCCAATTTTTCATCATTTTTTGTAATTCTTTTTTGAAGAGCCAAAAAATATTTGTGCAAACCTTCTATGATATAGGAGTTTTTTCGTGTTTTTTTCATCATTTCTTACTTTCTCAAATATAATTATCAATCACAACAGCATTATAGTTAAGAACAAACCAAAGTTAACTTGTTTATTGATACAACAACCCCTATAACTTTTTTAAATTTCACTAAATGGCATAAATATTGATATCTTTTTCTTTCGTTTGACTTTCTCCATAAATACCATTATAATACTTCTATTACAAATGTAGGATTTGGAGGAATGAATATGAAGAAATTACCTCAGATTTCTGAAGCAGAATTTGAAGTCATGAAAATTATTTGGAAATATGCTCCCATCAGTACAAACGAAGTTACAGAAAAATTAACCAAAACAACAAACTGGAGTCCAAAAACAATCCAAACCATGCTAAAGCGACTTGTTACAAAAAAAGCGCTTACTTACCAAAAAGAAAGTCGCGTATTTGTATATACCCCTCTGGTACAGGAGGCCGAATATATTCGCCAGGAAAGTAACTCTTTTTTAAAACGATTCTATAATGGTAATATTATTTCTATGGTTTCTTCCTATTTAGAAGATGAGAAGTTATCTGACACCGAACTTGACACTTTGCGCCATCTTCTTTCCACCAGACAAGACTAGGGGGTGTTTATTTGCTTGATTTTATTGTTCGTTTTTTAATTTCCAATATTTTTATCTGCCTTTTTATCGGTATTCTGATTGGGTTTAAACGCCTGTTCAAAAAGCAGTTATCTGCTCGAATTCAATACCATCTATGGTTTTTTGTATTCGCATCACTGACGTTTCCTTTTCTGCCTGCAAGTACATTTTCCTTTCTGCAAAAGCTTCCGCATTTTCATTTACCATACATAAATCAGCCTTCGACTACACACTCCTCCGTCCACCAAACGCTCAATACACAAACTTCTTCTTTTAAAAAAATGAACGATTTTGCAGTATCTATCAACAGCAACACTCCTGCTTTCATCCAGATTCTATTATTTATTCTATGGGGAATTGGTGTTGTTATTATGCTGTGTTTCATTGTCCACTCTTTCATTCGTCTTCGCATATATGAAAAATCAGCCTTACC
>JAHHTM010000018.1 GCA_020024675.1 Muricomes sp. | reverse complement strand
AAAGATCACTATCCTAAAATTAAAGTCATTATTTTATCCGGATATAATAATTTTGAATATATGAGAGCAGCAATTCGAGCCTGTACATTCGATTATCTTCTCAAGCCTATAAAGCAGGAACATTTAAAACAGGTTTTATTTGAATGTGCTCAAGCCATTAAAGAAGAAGCTGAAATTCAACATAAACTCGACATAAAACTGCATTACAATCGCTGTATTTCACTGATGAAAGTACGAAAAAAACTACTGTCATATTCTGATTTAATTCAAGAATATGCGGAATTTTCTCAATACCACTATTCCCTGTTCATTGGTTTTTATACGCAAGCTCCAACAAATTCACCCGTCTTAGCACTTAAAGATTTACTAAAGCATCTAGGAATGAATTGTGAATTTATACAAGAATCAGAACATATCTACATGCTCCAATGTTTTTTGACTACCAAAGATCCTGTTTCCGTTCTTGGCAGCCATTTAATTCAATTTTTAGAGGATATGACAGACTATATTTTTATGTCTTTAAATAATATTTTCTGCATTAACGATGACTGGGAGCCTTTTTATTATAGTGCACTAAAAGGACTAGATCAAAGATTCTTCTCTTCTGGCTCTAATTTAGTAGTAGAACACACTTTATCAGGTATTTCTGAGTTTACCAGACCTTTGACATCCGTGCGTGAAAACATTATTCTCTTAATTCAAACACAAAACAAAGCAAAGATATATGAGTATATAAATAATTGGTTTCAAACAATCAAGAAAGAAAAGAATCCAGTATTTCTACAATATTTTATCCATGAAATGTTTCTCTCTTTTCACTTGCATTATGAGGTTCCTAAAAATCTGACTGAGTCTATTAATGATTTTTGTAATAACATCATAGAAGAAGAATATAGTCTTTCCGCTCTTCAAGAATTGTTGATATCATATTCTGAACAATGTTTAGACAAATACGAAGTACTACCTTCTGATTTAATTCTCGCTCAAAAAACAGCACACTATATTGACGAAAATTATACCCACCCAAATCTTAATGTAGCAAATATTTCCGAAGCACTAAATTTTAACGCTTCTTATTTGGGAACTGTTTTTAAAAACGTTTATCAAATATCTATTTTGCAGTACATAACCCAAATTCGCATGGATCATGCCACAAAACTTTTACAAACTCACTCCTATCTTGTATCAGAAGTTGCTGATTTAGTAGGATTTTCTGATGTTTATTATTTTAGCAAACGGTTTAAAAAAATCTATGGACTTTCTCCAAAAGAATACTCACAAAAATCCTTTACATAAAAAAATTCCGTATGCTGTCTTACACAGCTTACGGAATTTTTTCCTTTAAACTTCAAAAATCAGATCCCCATAGGATGGCATCGGCCATACTTCTTTATCTACGATCATTTCCAGTGCATCAACCGGAGCACGAAGACTTTCCATAGCCGGAACAACATCAAAATGATAGTAACGAGCCTGCTCTTCAAATCCATCAATTTTAGATGCCTGCTCCGTTACTTTGATGAGTTCCTCCAATGCTGTTTTTGATTCTTTTAAAAGTTTAGTTACATCAGTAAGAATCTCAGACTGCACAAAAGCATCCGCTCCTGCATTCTTCACAGCGATCACCGTATCTGCCAGTGTCTTTGTGTATCCCATCACTGCCGGAATTACCTGCTTGCTTGCCATGTCGATCATTGTACGCGCTTCAATGTTAATTGCTTTTGAATAAGTCTCATACTGAATTTCAGCTCTTGATTCCAACTCTGCTTTTGTAAATACATTGTATTTCTCAAATAAAGCAACTGCTTTATCTGATGTCATAGCAGGAATTGCCTCCACCATAGATTTAAGATTTGGAAGCCCTCTTCTTTCCGCTTCTTTTACCCACGCATCAGAGTATCCATCACCATTAAAAATAACTTTTTGGTTTTCTGTCGCATATTCTTTGATAAGATCATGAACGGCCATTTCAAAATCATCTGTCGCTTCAAGCACTTCACATGCCTCTGAAAATGCTTCTGCAACAATTGTATTCAATACTACGTTAGGTGCAGCTACTGAATCTCTTGAGCCAACCATACGGAACTCAAATTTATTTCCTGTAAATGCAAATGGTGATGTACGGTTTCTGTCTGTCGCATCTTTTGCAAGATCAGGAAGTGTTTTTACGCCTGTCACAAGTTTACCACCGTTAAGACTATGTGTTGCCTCTCCCGTACTCACAAGCTGATCGATCACATCTTCTAACTGTTCTCCCAAAAATACAGAAACAATAGCCGGTGGTGCCTCATTTGCACCAAGACGATGATCATTTCCCGGATCTGCTGCTGATTCTCTTAAAAGATCTGCATGTCTGTTTACTGCTTTCAAAATACAAGTAAGGATAAGAAGAAATTGTGTGTTTTCATGTGGTGTTTTTCCTGGCTCCAGCATATTGATTCCATCATCAGTGATCAGTGACCAGTTATTATGTTTACCAGAACCATTGACTCCTGCAAATGGTTTTTCATGAAGAAGACACTTCATTCCGTGCTGACTAGCTACCCTTTTTAAAGTCTGCATGATGAGCTGGTTATGATCTACCGCTATATTGGCTGGCGCATAGATTGGTGCCAGTTCATGCTGAGCTGGAGCAGTCTCATTATGCTGTGTCTTTGCTGTTACTCCGACTTTCCATAACTCTTCATTTACATCTTTCATAAACGATGCAACTCTTTGGCGAATTGTTCCAAAATAATGGTCATCTAGTTCCTGCCCTTTTGGTGGCATTGCTCCAAACAGTGTTCTCCCGGTATAAATGAGGTCTTTTCTCTGCTGAAATGTCTTGGCATCTACAAGAAAATATTCCTGTTCCGGTCCTACAGATGGTGTTACCTTTTTCGATGTTGTATTTCCGAAAAGACGAAGCAGCCTAAGCGCCTGTGTTCCTACTGCCTCCATAGATCGAAGCAAAGGTGTCTTAAGATCCAGTGCTTCTCCTTTGTAAGAACAAAATGCTGTTGGAATACAAAGTGTTGCACCTGCTGCATCTTTTCTTACAAATGCAGGTGAAGTACAATCCCATGCAGTATACCCCCTTGCTTCAAAAGTTGCACGAAGTCCTCCTGATGGAAATGATGATGCATCAGGCTCTCCCTTGATAAGTTCCTTTCCTGAAAAGCTCATCAATACTTTTCCATTTGGAAGAGGTGCTGAAATAAATGAGTCATGTTTTTCAGCTGTTACACCGGTCAATGGCTGGAACCAGTGTGTATAATGAGTAGCTCCTTTTTCAATTGCCCATTCTTTCATTTCATGTGCAATGACATCTGCTGTTTCAAGATCAAGTTCTTTTCCCTCTTCTATGGTCTTTTTCAAATTGTGATATACTTTTTTCGGCAAACGTTCCTGCATCACAGCATCATTAAAAACGTTTTCCCCAAAAATTTCTGCAACATTCACCATTTCCCTGTTCATATTCTATTCCTTTCTTCCTGCCTGTACCTTTATGAAAACAAAATAAGGCATTTCAATTACTTGAAACGCCTTATGTAAGATCTTCTTATTCAGCTTTTCCTACTGAACCGAATAATTCCATCTTTTCTTTTACAGTATCAATGATTGCATCTGCACCTGATTTAAGAAGTTTACGTGGATCAAATCCTTTTCCTTCTAAATCTTTACCTGCTTCAATGTATTTACGTGTAGCTGCTGCAAATGCAAGCTGACACTCTGTATTTACATTGATCTTAGCTACACCAAGATCGATTGCTTTTTTGATCATATCTTCTGGAATACCTGTACCACCATGAAGTACAAGTGGCATATCACCTGTACGTTTCTGAATAGCGTCAAGAGTTTCAAAGCTTAATCCTTCCCAGTTATCTGGATATTTTCCATGAATGTTACCGATTCCTGCTGCAAGGAAATCAATTCCAAGGTCTGCGATCATCTTACATTCTTCTGGATCTGCACATTCTCCCTTTCCTACTACTCCGTCTTCTTCTCCACCGATAGCTCCAACTTCTGCTTCAAGTGACATTCCTTTTTCTTTTACAATAGCAACAAGCTCTTTTGTTTTAGCTATGTTTTCTTCGATTGGATAATGTGATCCGTCAAACATGATAGAAGAAAAGCCTGCCTCTACACATTTAAGACATCCCTCATAACTACCATGATCAAGGTGAAGAGCTACTGGCACTGTGATTCCCATCTCTTCGATCATTCCATTTACCATACCTACAACAGTTTTGTATCCTGTCATATATTTACCAGCACCTTCTGATACACCTAAAATTACAGGTGAATTACACTCCTGTGCTGCTGTTAAAATAGATTTTGTCCACTCAAGATTGTTAATATTGAACTGTCCTACTGCATAATGGCCAGCTTTTGCTTTCTTAAGCATTTCTTTTGCTGATACTAACATATTTTAATACCTCCAATTCATACCAACGGTTTTACCCGTATATACATTAGTTTAAAATCTTTATCTATTATATCGTATTAAAAAAGAAAATACAACAAATATCATTTATTTGTTCCAGACAATCTTATTAATAAATTTAATTTTCCTTTATTATATTTTTTCTCATTTCTGCACAGCAAAAAAATACCACGAATCAATTAAGATTCATGGTATCCGATAGTGACTCCGAGGGGAATCGAACCCCTGATTCCAGCGTGAGAGGCTAGCGTCTTGACCGCTTGACCACGGAGCCATAACTCATATTACTTTCACAAGCGACTTTTATTATACTATACCTTTCACGAATATGCAAGTCTTTTTTTATATTTTTTTCTTATTTGTAAGCTGAAATCTTTTCGATTGTTTCCGGAGAAACCATGATCTGAAGAGCCTGCTTGTCATTACAAATCTCTACTGCCTCATGAATTCCACCGAATTCTCCATCCAGAGTCCATGATATTTCTTCTTCTGACTCTAAACATACTTTACCTGTCTTAAATGTATACATATGTTTGAAATCAATTTGTTTGATAAGTATTGACGCAAGGATTTCATTCAACTCAATTGGATTTTGAGGTGTCTTGATCAAAGTAACTTCAAATTCTCCATCATCAAATACTACATTTTTTCCAATAATTCCCTTAAACCCTCCTACTGATTTTGAATTTGTAACCATACCGAATACAAAATTGTCTTCTATGGTTTCTCCATCGTGAGTGATTTTAATATGATATGATGGAATATTAAAAATTCGTTTTGTTCCCTCAAGAACATATGCAAGATGTCCTAAAACATTTTTTACACTTTGCTTTGTTTCGTATGATACATCTGTAAACAATCCAAAAGCCGCTATATAAACAAATCTGTCCTTATTAAATCTTCCAACATCACAGGAAAATGGAACACCATTTGCGGCGATATCTGCAGCTTCAAGAACATTTTTGGAAATACGAAGACTATTTGCAAAATCATTTGTCGTGCCTGTTGGAATATAACCTATCGGAACCTGTTTTTCTCTCATTGTCATGGCCGAAACTACTTCATCTAACGTTCCATCTCCACCACTACACACAACACGATCATACTCTTCTGTATACGAAATTGTCTTTGCATAAGCATCATGATATTTCTGTGTAGGATAAACCGTAACATCATATCCTGACTTTACAAAAATGTCAATAACATCTGAAAGTTTCGGTTTTAAAACCCCTGTTCCCGCATTTGGATTATAAATAAATAATAATTTTTTCATCTGTTCTATTCTCCTTTTGTGCCATCTAAAGAAAAAAGGGGCCATACGAAAAATTGTATACAGCCCCTCCTCATTACATTATCAATTATAAGCAGATTGTATTATTTTGCATTTGCAAAAAATGCTTTTATTCCTTCTGCTGCCTTTTCTTCATCTTCTCCATCTGTAACTACAGTAAGCCCCTGTCCCTCTGTAAGATTCAGACTCATCATTCCCATAATACTTTTCGCATTGATTTTTTTTCCGTCTACTTGAATGTTGATTCTACATGCATACTGGCTTGCCTCTTGTACTAACAATGCAATCGGTCTTCCATCCATTCCTTTTTTTTGCATTACGATAACTGGTGTCTCAATCATAATAATCCTCCTTGTTCTGTTCTGACTTTGTCAGCCATCTCACTTAACTTTCTCAGGCGATGATTTACTCCCGATTTTCCTACCGGGGGTGTCAAAAGCTCACCAAGCTCCTTCAATGTAGCTTCCGGATGTGTCAGTCGGGCAAGTGCTACTTCTTCCAACCCCTCCGGCAACTTACTAAAACCTATCGTATCCCGAAGATACGTAATATCTTCTAACTGCCTGATCGCAGCGGATACTGTCTTATTAATATTAGCAGTCTCACAGTTAACTTTGCGATTTACTGAATTACGCATTTCTTTTAAGATCCGTACATTTTCCAATTCCATCAAAGCTACGTGTGCACCCATTATGTTTAAAATATCAACAATCTGTGCGCCTTCTTTCAGATAAACAACATAAGACCTTTTTCTTCTGACGGTCTTAGCATCCATCGAAAATCCACAGATCATTTGCTGTATCTGTGCTGCCATTCTTTCCGAAGAACAAACAATCTCAAAATGGTAAGATTTACTAGGGTCACTCATGGATCCAGATGCCAGAAACGCTCCTCTTAAAAATGCACGTCTACAACAATTCTGCTGAATAACGATTGGATTTACGATCTGAACTTCTTCAAATTCAGAATGATGCTCTTCTATAAGTTTTGTCGCCTGAAGTACACGAATCGCGTCTTCATGTTTTTTGACCACAACCGCATAAGAAACACTTTGTTTCATAATATTTCTGCGGACGGACACATCAACATCTATATTAAATGTTTTTCTCAACAAAGTAAAGCACTTTCTTGCAACAGCAGGGTTTTCTGAATGAATTCTTATTCTGTAACAAGAGCGGCTGTCAATAGATATAAACCCGCACATACTCAGTAGGGCTGATAATTCTGCTATCTGACAATGTCTTGCTGTACACCACTGTGTAGAAAGCTCCTCTTTTACATCTCCAGAAAATGACATAGAACTCTCCTATTTCTATTTTGCTTTTGTTATAGCATCTTTTGCTATATCACGGTGTTCGATCCGCACACCGTAATTATCTTTTACGTTTAAAAATTGATACAGTTCATTCGCAAGTGTAACCGAACGATGCTTTCCTCCTGTACATCCAACTGCGACTACAAGCTGATTTTTACCTTCCAAAATATAGTTTGGAATAAGAAAATCCATCATATCATGGAGTTTATTGGCAAATTCACGGGCTCTATCATTATCCATTACATAATTTCTGACTTCCGCATCATTCCCTGTTTTTTCTTTTAACTCTTCTATATAATATGGATTTGGAAGAAAACGCACATCAAAAACAAGATCTGCATCTTGCGGAATACCGTACTTAAACCCAAAAGACATTACTGTGATATAAAGATTTTTGAAATCTTTTCCTCTCACAAAAATCTTTTCCAACTCAAGTTTTAATTCTCTTGTAAGCATCTTACTTGTATCAATTATATACTTGGCCTGTACTTTCAAGAACCTGATTGCTTCTCTTTCTTTGGCAATCCCAATATCTATTCTGCCATTTCCACCTAGCGGATGTTGTCGTCTTGTTTCTTTGTAACGTTTCACAAGAACATTATCTCTTGCATCTAGAAATAGAATTTCATATTCTATCCCCTGACTTTTTATCTCATCTAGTTTCTTTTCAAGATTTGCAAATGCCTGTCCGCCTCTGATATCGATTCCAAGTGCTACATTGTTTATTTCAGAATCTGGCGCCGTAAGCATCTCTGCAAATTTTGACATCAACTGGATTGGAAGGTTATCAACACAGAAATACCCCATATCTTCCAGCATCTTTAATGCAGTTGACTTCCCTGCTCCTGACATTCCTGTAACAATTACAAATCTCATTCTAAAATTCTCCTATCATTTTAACTTCTGGTTCCAGTTTAATACCCGACATTTGTTCTACTTTATCGGATACTTGTTTTATAAGTTCTACAACATCTTTAGCTGTAGCTCCCTTATTATTTATGACAAACCCGCAATGTTTTTCAGAAACCTGTGCTCCACCTATGCGAAAACCTCTAAGGCCTGCATCTTCAATAAGTTTCCCTGCAAAATTCCCTTCCGGACGTTTAAAGGTACTACCAGCACTTGGAAATTCCAATGGTTGTTTTGTGATACGCCGTTCTTTCAGCTCATCCATATATTTACGAATATCTTCTTTATCACCATTCTCTAAACAAATGACCGCTTCCAATACAACATAGTTCTTTTTTGCAATGACGCTTGTTCTATACCCTAATTCAAGTTCATCCACAGAAAGAGTTTTCACTTCTCCTTCTTCCGTGATAACCGTTGCCCTTTCAAGAATCTGCTTCATTTCTCCACCATAAGCTCCCGCATTCATCATCACTGCTCCACCAAGTGTGCCTGGAATTCCTGCTGCGAATTCGAATCCTGTAAGTCCCTCTGCATGTGCTACCGCTGCAATTTTAGAAAGCAACGCACCTGCATCTGCATAAATACGTGTTCCTTCTGTTCTTATTTCACTGATATTTCTATAAAGCTGGATCACAATACCTCTGTATCCTTTATCACCTACTAGCAGATTACTTCCATTCCCTATGATACAGTATGGAATGCTTTTTTCTTTACACAATTTTATAATTTTACACACTTCTTCTGTAGTTTCCGGCATCACAAAAAAATCTGCCGGTCCCCCAATACGAAAAGTTGTATGTTTACTCATCATCTCATTTACAAGAATATTTTTATTACTCAATATAAGACTTAACTCTTTCAATATATTCATACCGATTCTCCAATCTTACTGCTATTAACTCCAATCATACAACATCCTATGATCAAATTCAACCATATCACATCCAAAACTCCCCCCTTACTTCTATTGCAAAAGACTAGTAAATGTTGTATATTAATTAGGTATAAACAAATTTTTAAAAAGGAGTGAATAGATCATTGGACTCGAGTGACGCCATACAAATTCTTATCTTAATCATTCTATTGGCGCTGTCTGGTTTTTTCTCATCCGCAGAGACAGCTCTTACAACTGTAAACAAAATTCGGATGCGTTCTCTTGCAGAGGACGGAAACAAGCGTGCACAACTTGTGTTGGATGTTACAGATAATCATTCTCACAAAATGCTTAGTGCTATTTTAATCGGTAACAACATTGTTAACATTTCTGCTTCATCATTGGCAGCAACCCTGGCATATGGGTTTGGTGGATACATGGTCAGCATTGTTACTGCACTTTTGACAATCACAGTTCTTGTATTTGGAGAAATCACTCCAAAAAGTGTAGCCACATTGAATGCTGAAAAGCTTTCCCTTGCTTATATAAGGATCATCCGGTTTTTCATGCTTATCATGACCCCATTTATTTTTATCATAAACCTGATTTCCAGAGCACTTCTCTTCTTGCTACGCATTGATCCAAACACAAAAAACGATGCAATGACAGAAGACGAACTTCGTACAATCGTTGATGTAAGCCACGAAGACGGTGTAATTGAATCTGAAGAAAAAGAGATGATTTACAACGTGTTTGATCTTGGGGATGCCCGTGCAAAAGATGTTATGGTTCCACGTGTAAACGTGACATTTGCTGATGTGAACAGTTCTTATAAAGAGTTAATTGAAATATTTAAAAGAGACAAGTTCACAAGACTACCTGTCTATGAAGATACTACTGATAATGTAATTGGAACAATCAATATGAAAGATTTGCTCTTATTCGAGAATAAAGAGCACTTTTGTATAAAAGATATACTTCGTGAAGCATATTTCACATATGAATACAAGAACATTTCAGAACTTCTTGTTGAAATGAGAGATACTTCTTTTAATATCGCTATCGTACTTGACGAATACGGTGAGACTGCCGGTCTGATTACTTTAGAGGATATTCTTGAGGAAATCGTAGGAGAAATTCACGATGAATATGACGAAAATGAAGAAGAGTATCTAAAAGAATTAAAGCCAAATGAATATGTTATCGAAGGCTCTATGAGTCTAGATGATGTAAATGATCGTCTTGGTACGAATCTCGAATCAGAAGATTATGACTCTCTAGGTGGTCTTATCATTGAACACTTAGATCGTCTTCCGGAAGTTGGAGACGAAGTTATTGTAGAATCTGGTGTCAAACTTATCGTAGAAACACTTGTAAAAAATAGAGTTGAAACAGTACATGTTTATCTCCCAGAAGAACTTTTAAACAAAAAAGAAAAAGGGTCTGTGGATTATTCATCTCATGACACTAACCCAGATGGTAAAATCGACAACAACAAATAAAAGACATAATTTTGAGCACCTTTGGAAAAAGGTGCTTTTTTTACCTTTTATATTGTTTTTGCATATAATATAGAAATTTCTTTTGAAAGGATCTATCCTATGTCCTATTCAATCATGCTAGATGCAGGTCACGGTGGTCGTGATCCTGGTGCCATTTATAATGGACGACAAGAAAAAGATGACACACTGCGTCTTGTTCTTGCAATTGGAGATATTTTACAAAATTCCGGAGTCAATGTAGAATACACAAGAACAACTGATGTGTATGAATCCCCTTATCAAAAAGCTCTGGAGGCAAATTCATCCGGTGTAGATTTTTTTCTTTCTATACATCGTAATTCTTTTGAAACAGATAATATTGTTTCCGGTGTAGAATCTCTTGTTTACAATCTATCCGGCATTAAACTTCAAGTTGCAGAAGAAATCAATCAGCTATTAGAAGGAATCGGCTTCATCAATCTTGGTGTTAAGGCACGTCCTAACCTTGTTGTACTACGAAAAACCAAGATGCCTGCTGTACTTGTAGAAGTAGGTTTCATTAATTCAGATACCGACAATCTTCTCTTTGATGATAACTTTTCAGAAATTGCACAGTCTATCGCATCCGGTATCCTTGATGTGTTAGAAGCAGATGCTCTGATTCCTGAACCCGGATACACCGTTCAGGTTGGTTCCTACAAAAATCCATTGTATGCAAAACAACTTTTAAGTGATCTGCTTGAGCAAAAATTTCCTGCAAAACTTATTCAGACAAACGGATATTTCCGGGTATATGTAGGAAGTTATGAAACACTGGATGATGCTGTTGCAATGGAACACCAACTAAAACAGGCCGGTTATCCAACATTGATCCTTTACCAATAACAAACAAAAAAGCGGATCTCTTTTTATAGAGATCCGCCATTCATATATATTTCTATATTGTCAACTTTTCTGCCTTTAATACATCCACTACTTTTTGTGTGTATTTTTCACAGAGCTCATTTGTAGAAGCTTCAACCATAACTCGAATTACTGGTTCTGTACCACTTTCTCTTACAAGAATTCTTCCATCTGTACCAAGTGCTTCTGTAACTTCCTGCACCGCTTTTTGTACTTTTTCATTTTCTCTTGCTGTCTTTTTATCTACCACTCGTACATTTTTTAAAGACTGTGGGTAAATTTTTACTTCTTCACATAGTTTTGAAAGTGTTTGTTTTTTCTCCATGATTGCTTCCATAACCATGAGAGATGTAAGAATTCCATCTCCTGTAGTTGCATATTTACTAAAGATGATATGTCCAGACTGCTCGCCACCTAATCCATATCCATTTACAGCCATATTTTCAGCTACATATTTATCTCCAACAGCTGTCTGCTCATATTTCATGCCAATCTTATCGCATGCTTTGTATAGACCAAGATTTGACATAACTGTGGTAACAATTGTATTGTCTTTTAATTTTCCTTCTTCCATAAGGTATTTTCCACACACATACAGAATAAGGTCTCCATCAACAACATTTCCTTTATCATCTACGGCAATACATCTGTCTGCATCTCCATCATATGCAAAACCAACATCAAGCCCTTTTTCTACAACAAACTTCTGTAGCACTTCAATATGCGTAGATCCACATTCTGTATTAATATTTGTTCCATTTGGTTCATCATTGATTACATAAGTTTTTGCTCCTAATGTATCGAATACACTTTTTGCAATTGCTGATGAACTTCCATTTGCACAGTCAAGCCCAATTCTCTTATCCTTAAATGAGCGTGTTGCAAGTGAAATAAGATATCCTATATAGCGATTTCTACCTGCTGCATAGTCTACTGTACGTCCGATATTCTCTTTCTGTGCAAGTGGAATCTCTTCTGTTTCTCCATCGATATATGCTTCAATCAGCTCTTCTACATCTGCGCCAAGTTTACGTCCCTGACCATTTATTATCTTAATTCCATTATCATAAAATGGATTATGACTTGCTGAAATCATAATTCCGCAATCGAATTCTTCTGTTCTTACAACATAAGATACACTTGGTGTTGTTGTTACATGTAAAAGATATGCGTCAGCACCAGAGGCTGTAAGACCTGCTGCAAGAGCGTACTCAAACATATAACTACTTCTTCTTGTATCTTTACCTATAACTACTTTGGCTTTATGTTCTTTTCCATAATACCATCCAAGAAAACGTCCCACTTTAAAAGCATGTTCTACAG
>JAHHTM010000179.1 GCA_020024675.1 Muricomes sp. | reverse complement strand
GATTAGAACCAATAAAGCCAGCTGCTCCTGTTATTAAAATCGTTTTATTTGAAAGATCTGATTGATTATCACTTTTCATTTTTTTACTCCAACTTAAATCTTATTTAAAATTAATATTTTCTCCAAACCATTTTATTAACTACACCAGTATAAGACTGAATGATTTTCACTACCTTTGTAGAAACATTTTCTTCTACATAATCAGGTACAGGAATACCATAATCCCCACTATTATTCATTTCTACTGCTGTTTCAACTGCTTGAATTAAACCATTTCCGTCAATTCCCGCAAGAACAAAACAAGCTTTATCAAGAGCTTCTGGCCTTTCAGTTGAAGTTCTGATACATACCGCAGGGAACGGATGCCCAACACTTGTAAAGAAACTTGATTCTTCCGGAAGTGTACCACTATCTGAAATAACAGCAAATGCGTTCATCTGCAAGCAGTTATAATCATGGAATCCCAAAGGTTCATGCTGAATTACACGTTTATCAAGCTTAAATCCACTCTGTTCCAATCTCTTTTTGCTTCTTGGATGGCATGAATATAAAATTGGCATATCATATTTCTCTGCAATTGCATTGATTGCATTAAATAATGATAAGAAGTTCTTTTCTGTGTCAATATTTTCTTCTCTGTGTGCTGATAAAAGAATATATTTTCCTTTTTCTAAGCCTAATTTTTTATGAACATCAGATGCTTCAATTTTTGAAAGATTGTCGTGTAATACTTCTGCCATTGGAGAACCTGTTACATATGTTCTTTCCTTTGGAAGTCCACAATCTGCAAGATATCTTCTTGCATGCTCAGAATAAGCCATATTAACATCAGAAATTATGTCAACTATTCTTCTGTTTGTTTCTTCCGGCAAACACTCGTCTTTACATCTGTTACCGGCTTCCATATGAAAAATAGGAATATGTAATCTCTTTGCTCCAATTACAGAAAGACAAGAGTTTGTATCTCCAAGAACTAATACTGCATCAGGTTTAATTTCTGCCATTAATTGATAACTTTTCGCAATGATATTTCCCATAGTTTCGCCAAGATCAGTACCGACAGCGTTCATGTAATAGTCGGGATCATCAAGTTCAAGATCATGGAAGAATACTCCGTTTAAATTATAATCATAGTTCTGTCCTGTATGTGCCAAAAGACAATCAAAATATTTTCTACACTTTTTGATTACTGCAGCAAGACGGATAATTTCGGGTCTTGTACCAACAATAATCAAAAGTTTTAATTTACCGTTATTTTTAAATGAAACTTTATTTTCCATCGTTTTATCCTCTTAAATTTTATAATACTGCAAAGGTATCACTTCTCCGGAATCCACTTTTGTACCCTGCGGAAGATGATTCTCACCTTTCACAATTGCTCCGGGTGCAAGATGACAGCCTTCTTCTAAAATACAATCGTGATCTACAATCGCACCCATGTTAATAATACAAGCTTTTTCAACTTTTGTTCCTGTATTTACAATGGCATACGGCATAATAACACAACCGTCTGCTATCTCTGCAAAAGGACTAATATATGCTAAAGGATGAATGATCCTCGCAAGCTTAATCCCTGCTTCATAGATTTTATTCTCCCATTCAATTCGTCCAAAATTATTTCCGAAAGCAGGATACATTTCTATATTCTCACTTTTAAACTTAACAAAATCGGAGCATTTTCCTACAACATCTTCTGATGTAGAGTTATCATCTAAAAAACAAATATTATCATATTTTCCCGTTTGTTTCGCAAGGTCAGCCACTACTTTTCCATGACCTCCTGCACCTAATATGATCAATCTCATTTTTTTACCTTCTCAAAAAATGTATCCGGATGATTTGGGTCAAAACTTTCATTTGCCCACATAACTGTTACAAGGTTTTCTGTTTCGGAAAGATTAATAATGTTATGTGTATAACCCGGTAACATATGAATTGCTTCAATCTTATCTCCTGATACTTCAAATTCGATTACTTCATCTGTTCCTATCTTTCTTTCCTGGATAAGTCCATGCCCAGAAACAACAATGAAGAACTCCCATTTACTGTTATGCCAATGTTCACCTTTTGTAATTCCCGGTTTACTTATATTAACAGATACCTGCCCACATTTAAAAGATTTTAAAATTTCTGTAAAACTTCCTCTGTCATCCACATTAATTTTTAACGGAAAACTCACTTTTTCCTTTGGAAGATACGAAAGATATGTAGAATATAATTTCTTTGAAAATGAATCTTTTGGAATTTCCGGTATAATAAGAGTTTGTGGCTGATTCTTGAACTCATTAAGTAAATCAACGATTTCACCCAAAGTTACATGATGTGTTATCGGTGTATAACAATATCTTCCATCAAGTTGTCCAACTGCATCTACACCGTCAAATTCACAATGATGTTCTTTTCCTTCAAGGGCGTCAAGCATTTCTTCTACCAAATCGTCGATATATAAAAGTTCTAATTCCGTGCTTCTGTCATTTACTGTAATTTCAAGGTCATTAGCAATATTATTACAAAATGTAGCTACTGCACTGTTATAATTTGGTCTGCACCACTTTCCAAAAAGATTTGGAAAACGGTAAATCAATACTTTTGCTCCTGTTTCTTTTGCATAATCAAAGAATAATTCTTCTCCGGCAAGTTTACTCTTACCATAATCAGATGTTCCGTATCTTCCAATCAAAGTTGCCTGAATGGAACTTGAAAGCATTACAGGACAATTATTGTTATACTTTTTTAATGTATTTAACAATGTAGAAGCAAATCCGAAATTTCCAGTCATAAATTCTGACTGATCTTTTGGTCTGTTTACACCGGCAAGATTAAATACAAAATCACATTCTTTACAATATCTATTCAATTCTTCTAATGTAGAATCAATATCATATTCAAAAACATCTTCGATCTTTATATCTCTGGTTCTATTCTTACCGTTTTTTATGTTATACAGGTTTTCTACAAGATTCTTACCTACAAACCCCTTTGCTCCTGTAACAAGTATCTTCATTGGTTTCTCTCCTATTTGTTATTCCATACTTCAAGCTCTTCTCTAATGTATGCAAGTGAAAGAAGTTTTTCTTTTACCTGTTCCACATTAAGAAGTTCTGTATTACTTGAGTTAAATTCTGTTAATGGATTACGTTCTTTATCTCCATCTTTAAAATATTTATCATAGTTAAGATCACGTTTATCGCATGGAACACGATAAAAATCTCCCATATCTACAGCATTTGCACATTCTTCATTTGTAAGAAGTGTTTCATACATCTTTTCACCATGACGAATGCCAATAACTTTGATTTCTTGTGACGGTGCAAATAATTCTGTTACAGCTTTTGCAAGAACTTCAATAGTACATGCCGGTGCTTTCTGTACAAGGATATCACCACTTGTACCATTTTCAAATGCAAAAAGTACAAGATCAACAGCTTCATCAAGACTCATAATGAACCTTGTCATAGACGGTTCTGTAATTGTAATAGGATTGCCTGATTTAATCTGATCAATCCAAAGTGGAACAACTGAACCTCTTGAACATAAAACATTGCCATAACGTGTACAGCATATTTTTGTTTTTTCTGGTTTTACAGTTCTCGATTTAGCAACAATAACTTTTTCCATCATTGCTTTAGATGTTCCCATTGCATTTACAGGATAAGCCGCTTTATCTGTAGATAAGCAGACAATGTTTTTTACACCGCATTCAATAGCTGCTGTTAAAACATTATCTGTTCCTAATACATTTGTTTTAACAGCTTCTACTGGGAAAAACTCACAAGATGGAACTTGCTTTAAAGCTGCTGCATGAAATATGTAATCAACATCATGCATTGCATTTTTCACAGATTGAATATCTCTAACAT
>JAHHTM010000178.1 GCA_020024675.1 Muricomes sp. | reverse complement strand
TCAAGGTTCTTTCTTTGTTTCTGTTCTCAACAGCAACTCGTTTAGTATATCATGCTGAGTTCTTTTTGTCAAGAACTTTTTTATTTTTCTTTGTCGCTTTTGTTTCAATTTTGCTTTGTCTCTCAAGCGACGACTTGTATAGATTATCATATTCAAACATACTTGTCAACAACTTTTTCTATTTTTTTACATTTTTCTTTTTTTACATCGGAAAGCTTTCTCTGATACATAAACTTCCCCATCCCAACTTGTTATTTGGCCATTTCTCATATCCCTGTAATTTTTGTGCACCCTTCCTTATATATGCTTTTATTTTTTCTCCATAGAGATATGGATCATTTTTCTTAACAATCCCCCACTCCATAAGTAGTGCTGCTGCCCCTGATACGAATGGCGTGGAAAACGAAGTTCCTGTATAGCTTTTATATCCACCACCTGGTGTAGTTGAAATAATATTTACTCCCGGAGCCGCCACATCTGGTTTCTGCAAATCATTCCACCTAGTAAATTCTTCAGTTCCTCGTCCCGAAAAATCAGCATAACTGTATGTAAATGCATTGTACGCTCCAACTGTAATAACTCTTCCTGCAGTTGATGGAATTGTTAACGTATTTTCACTGTTTGGAAGTAGAAATGATGTCCCCACATTTAAAACGCTTTGAGTCGGAAGCCACATCTGATATACTCCCGTCACTAATTTTCCAGGAACCAGTTTTATTTTCCACACTCCACTATCTATATAAGAATTCACAGGCAAAAAATCAATATAAATTTCTTGTTTTACACTATATGGCCCTGGCTCTCCATAATAAATAAGAAGTTCTGTGTCTCCAGTCACAAATCTTTGCGCCCCCAAATAACTTTTTATAGGTCCCGCAATCTGACCAGCCGGATTACTCACGTAGATTTCCATTGCATCTACATATTCTTTCCATATTTGAACATTAACCGTTGTTTCTAGCTCCTGTATCCCCAATTCAATTTCTTTTTCTCTACCTTCTTCAAGAATTCCCGAAGTGTGTCCTGCGCTATTTCCTTCATTACCACTGCCTACACAAATCACACACTTCCAATAATTAGAGATATCATCCAAAAAGCGTTCAACTAAGGAAGTCCCATCATGCGGTCCATAGGAATTTCCAAAGCTTATATTTACCACGATCGGCATCTTGTATTCCAACGCCTTCCTTATCGCATAGTCAACTCCTTCCATCAATTCTATTGTTCTTGGAAAACCATCTTTTCTTTGTGTCCCCATTTTTACCACGATCAAAGAGCTCTCCGGTGCAATTCCTTTATATTGTTTTCCTTTGCTTCCAGCTCCGTTTCCTGCTGCCACACCTGCAACTGCCGTTCCATGCCCCGAGACATCTTTACTTGGTACGATTTCTTCTCTTTTTGGCCCTGGCGGATAATTTAACGCTTCATCAATCTGCTCTTGCGTATACTCTGTTCCCATTGTATAGCCCTTTGGTGGTACCCCTGGGATTGATTGATCCCATAAATTTTTAATCCTCGTAGTTCCATCCGAATTTAAAAAAGCAGGGTGCGAATAATCTATTCCACTATCTATAAAAGCAATGAGAACCCCTTCTCCCGTTAATGAAAAAGGTGGATTATCAACCAACTCCGTACATGAAGCATTTCTACTTACATTGTCTTGAAAAAATAATTTTTTTGGTTTTTCTATGTATTCCGTCTCCGTTAAGCGAACTAATTCTGAAATTTTTGATTCTTTGATCGTTACTATTGCATATTCGTTTAAAAGTGCTGTCACTGACGTTGATACTGCTTTTATTTTTTCCAATCCATCTGAAAACTTTACGATCAAATCCCATTCCTTTTCCTCCGAATCATATCCAACATTGAGTTCTATAGATTTTTCACGTTCTTTCATTGTTGCATCAAGCGCAAGATTTAATAAATTTTCGGATTTCTGACTTACAAAAAAATCAGCCATATACCATATTCCTTTCCAGGTATAAATGTACTCTGGAAAATAATATGACATATGACCGATCAAATATACTTCTTAATTAAATCCAATTAATCTTCGCGCCACACTATATGCCATAGACGATACTTTTCGTCCTGATCTTCCCGGAAGATTCATCGTCTGTCCGAGTATTCCATATCTGATCTTCAGATAGGTTTTGTAATCTTTCTTTTTTAAATACTGCCACAGTTCAACTTTCTTCTCAAGATTCTCTTTTTCTTTAGATCTGATACATAATATAGAAGAAACAGTCATCATGATTGCAAGATAATTAAGCATATATCTTCTAAGCTTCTTACTTGGAATCATTTTCATCTGATACATTCCGATCATTCTTTTTGTGACAAATATCTGCTGGTCAATTCTGCTGATCATCACCTTTTCATTTACAGACTGATCTTCTCGTCCAATAAAATATCTGTAAAAATCAACATCCAGATAATACATCTTTCGTACATGCGGAAGCGGATAATATACGTATATATTGTCCACATAAAAAGTATGTTTTGGAAGCTCTAGCTGGCATAATTTCAAAAGTTCTGTTCGATACAAAACCGAATGCATCAAAATATACTGATCCAATCTAAAATGCCCAATATCATCCCAACGGAAAATCTGGTTCTGCGGAAGGACATTTCTATAATGAACCACTTTCTTGTGCTGCATACCAACCTTTTCATAAACATAATTTGAAATAACCATATCTACTGCAGCATCAGCTTCCACAAATCCCTTTACCAGATCCAATAATTTATGCAATGCTTTTTCATCCACCCAATCATCACTATCTACTACTTTGAAATACTTTCCTGTGGCATATCTAAGTCCTGCATTGACAGCATCACCATGTCCACCATTTTCTTTGTTCACAAGTTTAACTATTGATGGATATTTCTCTGCATATCTTTTTCCGATCTTTTTTGTTTTATCTGTAGAACCATCATTTACAATGATGATCTCAACATCTTCTCCGCCCTTTAATATAGATTCAATTGCTTTACTCATATAATCTTCCGAATTGTAACACGGTATCGCAAATGAAATATATTTCATATTTTTCTTCACCTCAATTTCTTTCTGTTGTTTTTTTTCTTATTATACATTATAGTTATGTTAAAGTATACTGTATTTCAAAACACATGGAGGTTTTTACATGAAAAAGAATGTTATCGTCGGACAATCCGGCGGCCCTACTGCAGTTATTAACGCCAGTTTATATGGCGTCGTTTATGAAGCATTAAATCGCGAGGATTCCTTTGGCACTGTATATGGTATGATCAATGGAATTGAAGGTTTTCTTGCTGATCACTATATGGATATGAAACCATTAGAATTTTCCGGCGAACTTGAACTTATTAAAACTACTCCAGGATCTTATCTTGGTTCTTGTCGTTATAAACTCCCAGAAGATTTGACCGACAGTGTTTATCCTCTTTTGTTTAAAAAATTAGAAGCACTGAATATCGGTTACTTCTTTTATATTGGCGGAAATGATTCTATGGACACTGTAAGCAAGCTTTCTCGTTATGCTGCACAGATAAATAGCGATATCCGTGTAATCGGTGTTCCAAAAACAATCGACAATGACCTTTTAGAAACAGACCATACACCAGGATTTGGAAGTGCCGCAAAATACATTGCTTCAACTGTCCGTGAAATTGCAATCGATGCATCTGTTTATGACAACAAAAAATCAGTAACCATCGTTGAAATCATGGGGCGTCATGCCGGATGGCTTACAGCCGCCAGTGCTCTTGCCCGTAAATTTGAAGGAGACAACCCTGTACTCATTTACCTTCCAGAGACAAACTTTGATCAAGATCATTTCATCGAAAAAGTACGTATTTCCCTTGAAACAACTTCAAATCTAGTTG
>JAHHTM010000177.1 GCA_020024675.1 Muricomes sp. | reverse complement strand
ACTGATGAGCCACCCCATTTAAGCGTTGCCATTAGTTTTGAACCTTCCCTGCGTATACGAAAAGCAATAGAATTTTTACTGAAAGCACTGTCTTCTGTATCAAAATATACCGCATGCATATCTATATTTTCTTCTGAATTTTCATCTTTAATTTCTAATACTGATGAATCCGAAAAAATTTGTTCAATCTTGTCTCTGTTATCTATCGAATACTTTAATTCTATTTCCATTTTTCCTCTTCTTTCTTAACTTTTGTTTATTTAAATACTTCGTTTAGCGTATACATACCCGCCTTTTTACCTTCTAACCATATTGCAGCTTTCACTGCACCTTCTGCAAAAATCTTTTTTGAAAAGGCCTGATGATGTATCTCAACAATTTCATCCTTCATCGCAAAGATAATCTGATGTTCTCCAAAAATTGTACCTCCTCGTATGCTATGTATACCGATTTCATTTTCTCGCTTTCCTTCACCCTTCCGACCGAATTTCCATTCTTTGTTATGTTCCGGATCACATGCTTCCGCAAGAAGAAGCGCTGTGCCGGAAGGTGCATCAATTTTTTGATTGTGATGTTTCTCTATAATCTCTATATCAGCATTATCCCCTAATACTTTTTTTACATGCCCGATCATTTCCTTTAAAATATAAATTCCAAAAGAAAAATTTGCACTTTTTATAACCGGAGCTATTTCAGACAATTTTTTTATGCGTTCATTATCCTCTTCGGAATATCCCGTTGTTGCAAAAACAACACCGGTTTTACCTTTTCTTTCTGACACATAATCATAAATCTTATTGAGTGCATCCGGATGGCTGAAATCTATAATCACATCAACTGGCGGAAAGTTTTGAAACGCATCTCTTCGGGATGGTTCGATACTATATATTTTATCGAATTGAGGAAGCTGCTCTGCACTTTCTCTGACAATCTGTCCCATTGCTCCTGTTCCCACTATACCGATATTCATAATCTCCTCCTGTAAATACATAATTTTTAAACATCTATGTATTTACATTATGAGATGTTCTATATTTAGGTTACTTTTATGGTCTTTCTATTTTGAAAATAAAAACAGCAAAAGCAATAATGCAGATGTAGAAGTTGCACTATTGCTTTTTGTTCTACTTATTTTGTTGATTTTTTCTTCGTTTCTTGCTAAGTTCTTCCAATAACTGCTCATTCAGGATTTTCTGTGTTTCACGTAATGCTCCTTTACCAGGCATATCGGTCAGCTGCATAATCCACAGATACTTTTTAAAAGTACAATGTTCCATGCGATTAGCAATAGATCGATGAACAATCTGTGCTCTTTCTCTTGCATTAATCAGATAAACACGTGCAATAATACCACTCTTCATCCTTTTAATTTCTATCATATTATCAATATTTCCCGCTTCGGAAATTGCCTTTTTTATTTCGTCAGCAATAGTCTGCCCGATAAGTCTTGTTTGTTCATTTTTAACGATATTCCAGAAAGCCACAATCGCCATTGCCGAAAACAATGAACTGATAAAAGTTCCAAAACTATCGAAAGTAAGAGCAAACATTATAAATCCCAAAGGGATGCTTAACCATTTCAAAAAGCCTAATCTTTTAACCTTTTTTTCCATCATTACCCCTCTTTATTCCTAACTATGTCATAATATTATATTCCTGTTTTTATTATTTGTCAAAATAAAATGTATAATTTGTATTTTACCCCGTATATATAGTTATAATCCATAATCTTGACAAGACATTAGTGTTGTACTAAGATATTACTAATATTTTTAGGGAGGGATTATTTTGAAATTAAACAAATATATTGATCACACATTATTGAAAGCTGAAGCTACAGATGCTGAAATAGAAACTTTATGTAAAGAAGCCATTGAATACGATTTTTATTCCGTATGCGTAAATTCGTGTCATGTAGAATTATGTAACAGACTTTTAAAAAATACAGACGTTAAGATTTCCAGTGTTGTAGGTTTTCCTTTAGGTGCAATGTCAACTGCTGCAAAAACATTTGAGGCTGAAGATGCTTGTAAAAACGGAGCTGAAGAAATCGATATGGTAATCAATGTAGGAAAATTAAAGTCCTGCGATTATGAATATGTAGAAAATGATATACATTCTGTATGTGAAGTTGCAAAGCTTCATAATGCAATCGTAAAAGTAATTATTGAAACATGTCTGCTTACAAAAGATGAGATTACACAGGTTTGTGAAATTGCTACAAAAGCAGGTGCTCATTTTGTCAAAACCTCTACAGGTTTCAGCACAGACGGTGCAACAGCAGAAAATGTAAGCCTGATGCGTGCTTCTATACCAAACTTTATGCAGGTAAAAGCATCCGGTGGAATCAGAGACTATGATAAGGCTGTAGAAATGATTGAAGCCGGAGCCGGTAGAATTGGCACAAGCTCCGGAGTAAAAATCATGAAAGAGTCAAAATAAACAAAGCACATAAAGATGATACTGTTCTTTAAATACGGAGCAGTATTTTTATTTCCATAAAAAAAGCACATTACAGGCTATTACCTGATAATGTGCATCTGGTGGTCGGAGTAGTCAGGCTCGAACTGACGGCCTTTGCGTCCCGAACGCAACGCGCTACCAACTGCGCCATACCCCGATACGAATAATATTATACTCCTTTCGTTTAAAAATTCAAGTAGTAAAACACACACTTTTCAGTTCTAATATTTCTATTCGCACATAAAAAAAGCAACCACCTTTCAGTGGTTGTTTTTTTATGGTGCGGTTTAAGGGATTCGAACCCCCATGGTTTCCCACACGGACCTGAACCGTGCGCGTCTGCCAATTCCGCCAAAACCGCATATGAAATTATTGAACATTAATTACGTTACTTTTCTATTATACACGACTATGAAAATTTTTCAAGTATAAAATTATATTTTTTTAAGATTGCTCCTCAAAAGAGGAGCAATCGCTTAATCTTATTTATACATATTGGCAAGAATTCTTGCTACGTGCACTCCACTGGCTGAAGCCTGTGATAAAGAATGTGTTACCCCTGATCCGTCTCCTAAAGCATATAATCCCGGAACACTGGTTTCAAGATTATGATCAACTTTAACCTTTGAGTTATAGAATTTTACTTCTACACCATACAGCAATGTATCTTCATTTGCTGTACCTGGTGCAATCTTATCAAGAGCATAAATCATTTCAATAATGCTGTCCAGTTGGCGTTTTGGAATAACCAGACTTAAATCGCCCGGTGTTGCATTAAGTGTAGGACGTGTAAAACACTTTTCCATTCTTCTTTCGCTACTTCTTCTGCCTTTAACCAGATCTCCAAATCTCTGAAGAAGTACTCCTCCGCCTAACATATTTGATAAACGTGCAATAGATTCACCATATTCATTACTGTCTTCAAAGGGTTCTGTAAATGTATTGGATACAAGTAGCGCAAAGTTTGTATTTTCTGTATGCAGTGCAGGATCCGCATAGCTGTGTCCATTTACTGTTACAATACCGTTAGTATTTTCAGAAACCACTTCTCCATAAGGATTCATACAGAAAGTTCGTACAAGGTCGTTATATCTTTCTGTCTTATAGACAATTTTACTTTCGTACACAGCATCTGTAATATGCTTAAATACTTCTGCAGGAAGTTCTACACGGACACCAATATCAACACGGTTCTTTTTCTGCTCAATTCCCATTTTGTCACATACTTTTGCAATCCATTTTGAGCCTGAGCGCCCTGTTGCAAGCACCAGTCTGTCACAGGCATAATCGCCTTTGTTCGTCTTAACAACAAAGCTTCCGTCTTCCTGTCTGTCTACATCTTCAATTGTTGTATAAAATTCTGTATCCACTTTATCTGTAATATAGTCAAACATTCTATGTAAAATCTGCACATTACGATCAGTACCCAGA
>JAHHTM010000176.1 GCA_020024675.1 Muricomes sp. | reverse complement strand
TGATGACAAAATACACCCTAAGATCCACCACAAAACGCAAATATCATCGGGCCTCCACCATGTCCAAGGCGGAAATCGTCAGCAGTGCTACCCACATAGGTCAGCAGCATTACTGACATACGTCAGCAGATAAACTTGTCAAGGTTTTAAGATATAACAAAGAATCAAACTTGCAAATCGTACAGGCCTTTATCGTTAGCAAAAAGATATTTCTAAATATAATCTTTTTACTCCCTCTTAAAAATTACATCTATAATTTACTGTTCAGATATTGCTCGTTCCCAGTTCTTCCATTTTGTTTAGCAGGACAAAGTCGGAATGAGAATGTCCTTTTTTGAGCAGGGATTAGATAAGGTTGGTGTGGATATGCTCCCCAGCTAGTGTCACCTCCCACTCCCATCTGTTTCCAATCGATATTCCATGTTATCATATCTTTGAATTGTATGTCCGATTGATGTCGTTGAGACTTTCTAATGCCAGGCTCGTCCAAATCTTCTGTTGGAAACATATATGCACTTGAACTAATATAAGGTTCTCCAATAGCCATAATACCTATTCCATTTTTATCTGTAAGACTCATCCATCTGACATCCGTTTTATTTCCATTTTCCTGTGGACGATCATAGCTGAAATATTGTTCGGCTACACTACCTTTATATAATCCTACATAGGCTGATGTATTTCTATCTATATAATTTTCATGAGGACCTCTTCCTAACCATTCCATTTGGTCATATTGTTTGTTTAATGTAATACTAACTCCTAAACGAGGCATAAAAGGAAGAGTATCATTAGCAGGTATAAAAGTACAGTTAATATCTACATATCCTTTATTGTTAAATAAATATTTAATTATAAAATCAGATTCAGAAACAGGAAGTTTATAGTGAGAAATTACCTCATACTCAGTTTTACTTATTGAATGGTATTTCAATTCTTTTAATTGTGCTTTAGTACCAGCTTCTCTCCAAATGCGTAAAGTCCTATTCATTCTATTTCCCATATCATTATCGGTAACAGGGCGCCAAAAATTAGGTCTTAAAGGCTCTTTAATAAACTCAGCAGAACCTTGTCTAAAAGAGCATAATGCTCCTGTTTGTTTTTGGAAACAAATGTAGATATCTCCAGTTTTTAGTTCTAAAGTAGATTCATTTTCTGAACTAGTTATTTTATCAGAAGATTGTTCAAAAGTATAATATTTAAAAAACGGTAATTTATGTTGGGCACTGGCAACTATTGTTCCTGCTTTTAAAAGGTTGGCACTTGACTTTTGCTTTGCATAAAAGTTTATAAAATATTCTACTCCAGCTTTAGGTATTATATCCGGAAAGTTTGTATGAAAAATTAATTTATTTTGAGGAGCAACATTTACATTGTCAATACTCCCTTCAGCAATAAATTCTCCATTACCTTCTAGACGCCAAGAAAAATCAAAATCATTTAAATTGGTAAAAAAGAACTTATTAGTAAGTTCTACAAGTCCTGAATGATAGTCACAAAGATTAAAAGCTATATTTTGATAGACTTTTTTTACTTCATATGCGTGAGGCTTTAAAGTTCTGTCTGCAGCTACTAATCCATTCATACAGAAATTAGCAGTACTTACAGTGCCTTTAGGTGCAAGGTCACCGCCATAGGCCCAATACTTCTTTCCATCAGCCGTTTTAGCAGCTAATCCTTGATCTACCCAATCCCAAATATGTCCTCCTTGTAACGAAGGATATTTTTCGATGATATCCCAATAATCTTGTAAATTACCTACACTATTACCCATAGCATGTGCATATTCACAAAGAATAAGCGGTTTATCTGGCAAATATAGAACATGATTTAGAAGTACATCCAATTTTTTGTACATTGGGCAATATACATCTGTATTTGGTCCTTTGATACCATCTTCTGAATGCACAGGACGCTGGGAGCGATCATGATCGTGAATCCACTTATAAGTAGTAGCAAAGTTACATCCTTCTCCTGTTTCATTACCAAGAGACCACATGATAATACACGCATTATTTTTGTCACGTTCAAACATTCTTTCCGTTCGATCAATAAATGCTTTTTCCCATTCCGGTTGATTGGCAAGACATTCGTTTAAATCATATCCCATCCCATGACTTTCTATGTTTGCTTCATCTACCACATACATACCATATTTATCACATAATTCATACCAACGAGGATCATTAGGATAATGTGAAGTTCGTACACAATTTATGTTAAGTTCCTTCATTAATTTGATATCTTGTATCATCGAAGCTTCATCTATTACATGTCCATTATGTTGATCATGTTCATGACGATTAACCCCTTTTATATAAATAGGTTTTCCATTAAAAAGTAACTGTGCATGTTTGATTTCAGATTTCCGAAAGCCTATATTACGTACAATATATTGTGACTGATTTCCTTTGCTTTGAAGAGTTATAACCATTTGATATAGATTGGGCTTTTCTGCGCTCCATAACAAAGGAGTTTTGATATGTTTTTTAAAATGCAATTCTGGATCTCCAGTGTTCCATTTCTTTAGCTCTTTATAAATACATTTTTGTTCTTTATCGAACAATTCAATGCCAATCTTTGCATTTTTGATTTTTTTTCCTTTAGCGCTGCCTAATTCTACATATAAATTGAAATCTGCATCTTTATATTCATTATCTAATTCAGTAACGACTTCAAAATCTCGTATATGCGTTTCAGGTCTTGCATAAATATACACATCACGCTGTATACCGGCAAAACGCCAATAGTCCTGATCTTCCAAATAATAACCATCGCTAAATTTGAAGACTTGAACTGCGATTTCATTTTCTCCAGATTTTACATATCGAGTAATATCAAATTCAGAAGGTGTTTTTGAATCTTGTGAATATCCAACTTTCTCTCCATTAATCCAAACATAAAAAGCAGATGCTACACCACCAAAATATAAGATTATTTGTTGTCCCTTCCATGTTGACGGTATATTAAAAATACGTTTATATGAACCTACAGGACTATTTTCAACAGCGATAAGAGGAGGGTCCTTTTTTATTCCATATCCACTCCCTATATAAAAAGGATAACCGAATCCTTCCATTTCCCAATTAGCAGGAACTTTAATTTCATCCCATCCAACAAGATCAAACCCTTTGCGATAAAAATCCATGGGACGTTTATCATACCGTGAAACAAACTTGAAAGCCCATTTGCCATTGAGTGTTTTAAAAAATGGAGAATTATCTCGAATTCCTTTAATAGCCATATCTCTGTTAGGATATGCCATGAAATGGGCTGCAGAGGGCAGCCTATTTATATGTAATACATCAAAATTTTCCCAATCATTATCTGAATGTGGGTATTTGTTACGACAAGGGAGCTGTGCAATATTATCCTGCTGTTCTTGTAATTTTTCCATAGGTATTCCTTCATATTGTGCCCATAAAAAAGTAGGAAAGGACAAGATAGCAGCAATCATTATATATTTAAGTTTCATAGCTATAATTTTATTTATTCAACAACATTTTGATTATTACAGCAGAGGACCATCCAAAATTAGGACAGTTGAGAGTTTCTCCGGTCAGTGGATTGTAATTTTCGTGTATTGGTCCATCACTAGTAAGTCCCTGTGCATTATTGATAAATTTCTCTGTAAGATAATCGGCTTCCTGGTTAAAGCCATAATTACGCAAACCGACTATTCCAAAGTAAACTTGATCTACCCATACAGGGCCTCTCCAATATCCTCTTGTGGGACGTAGTCTTGGGTTACTGATATCAAGGGTCCCTAAAGGCAATGTAGAATTAAATTTCAAAGGATCCATCATTTTTTCCTTTACTAATTGTGCCTGTTCTTGAGTAGCAATACCAGCCCATAGAGGCAACCAGCATTCTGCACCCATAACTTTAATGAACTCGCCAGTACTAATTC
>JAHHTM010000175.1 GCA_020024675.1 Muricomes sp. | reverse complement strand
AGCAATGGGTGAAAAAAGTCCTAATTAAGTGCCATATGATTTCGTGAGGAAATACCCACCATTAAGTATCGTATGGTTACATTCAAACGAATATAGAGTGAACAATATAGATAACAATTATAAAAGCGCTAACGATTTAGCTCCATATATATTTTCCTAAATGGTACTATGAAGGGGCATAAATGAAAAATAACCAAAAAGAAACAATTCTAATTTTATTGTGCATATGGACACTATTTATTTGGGGTAACTCATGCAATTCAATCAGTATTTCTTCTGAAAAAAGCGATTGGATTGCAGAAAAAGTAGGCCCCCTATTGGAGCAAACAGTGCCTATTGTTCAGAATAATACGGGGATAGAAAAATACATTGTCCGAAAGGCAGCTCATCTCTTTGAGTTTCTTGTTTTGGCGATACTTTGGAGCAGTTATATTTTCGTTGGAAATACTGAAAAAATGCAAAGTATACAAGCTTTTAGGGGTTGGATATCGATAATTCTTTGCTTAGCTACAGCTGTAATAGATGAAATGATACAAATACGAAGTCCAGGTCGAACGCCGAGCTGGCAGGATATTCTAATAGATTTATCTGGATCCATATGTGGATTGTGCATATTTAAGTTTGTGGATCAGATTGTTAAAAGGAAAAGGAGGAAACAGGCATGAAAAAGACTACCTTACTGATTATGGCTGCTGGTCTTGGTTCTCGTTTCGGCGGCGGCATAAAACAATTGGAACCGGTTGGTGTGAATGATGAGATTATCATGGACTATTCTATCCATGATGCGATTCAGGCCGGTTTTAACAAGATTGTGTTTATCATCCGAAATGATATTGAAAAAGATTTCAGGGATCGGATTGGTGACAGAGTGGAATCAGTATGTTCACAGCTGAATATTGAAGTAGCATACTGTTTTCAGAAGTTAGATGCGGTACCTGCTGGTATGGAACTGCCAGTGCAAAGAACGAAGCCATGGGGAACCGGGCAGGCTGTACTTGCGGCAAAAGCTCTCATCAATGAGCCTTTCGCAGTTATCAACGCAGATGATTATTACGGTAAAGAATCATTCAAGAAGATGCATGATTGGCTAGTTATGGATCATGAGGATACAGCAATTGCCATGGCAGGATTTATCCTGAAAAACACCCTTTCAGATAATGGAGGAGTAACCAGAGGAATTTGTCAAATTTCCGATGGACACACTCACATCACGGATGTTATAGAAACAAGCAACATTGTGAAGAATGCAACTGGTGTAGAAAGCGATGGAAAAAGACTTGATCCTGACAGTTATGTTTCCATGAACTTTTGGGGGTTCCCAGCAAACAGAGGAAACAAGCCGGTTTATTTGAATATTTTGGAACAGGGATTTACAGAGTTTTTCCAAACAGCTGTTCCCGATAACCCGTTAAAAGCGGAGTTTTTACTTCCAATTCATATTGGAGAACTACTTCGGAATGGAAAGTGTACAGTCAAGGTCCTGGAAACAAGAGAGCACTGGTTTGGTGTTACATATAAGCAGGATAAGCCGGTTGTGGTTAATAACTTCCGAAATCTTATACATTCCGGAGTATATTCGGAAGACTTATATAGCGATTTAAGAATGAAATGATTGGAGTAAAAAAATGAATTCACAGTATTATCAATTAAATGTGGGCCAATTGGTGCGATACTATTTACATCATTGGTTTTCAATTCTCAGTGGCATTATATTGTGTTCGGTTTCTGCTTTAGTAATATCATTTTTTTTAATTACGCCGCAGTATCAAGCAAATATTACAGTTTATGTAAATAGCACTAAAAGTAGTCAATCCATTGAGTCTATATCTGGTGCTAATTTGACAGCGGCGCAACAGCTCGTCAATACATATGTAAATATTATTAAATCGAAGACAGTTTTAGGTGAAGTGATCGAAAAGGCAGGATTGAATTGTACAGTAGCTGATATTCGGGATATCATGACAGCAAAACAGATTGATGATACTGAAATGTTTTCTGTAACGATTACTCATCCAAATGCAGAAATGGCAGCACATATAGCAAATACGATTGCAGAAGTGGCACCAAGTCGGATTTCAGGGTTTGTTAGGGGTAGTTCTACCGAAATTATTGATTACGCCGATATTCCGACTTCACCATATAAACCTAATTATCGAGAAAATGGTATTTTAGGTGGTTTATTGGGCGGTGTATTTGTAGGATTAGTACTAACTTTTCGATTCATCTTTGATATGCGAATCAAAAACGAAGAAGATATGGAAAATTATTTACACATTCCTGTGCTTGGTGCCATCCCCGAATATGAATCTGATGGAAAGAAAAAGAATGGCAAATATGAAAGAATGACGATGGGACAAAGGGGGCGTCACATATGATAAGAAAGCAGAAAAAATCATCTGAAATAGAACAGCTCAATTATGATAGATCACAGTTGCTTCTTTTGAATGACGATTTTTACATTCGAGAAGCATATAAGTCCCTTCGGACTAATGTGATGTTTTCACTTACAGCGGATAGCAATAGCCATGTAATTATGGTTACATCAGCACTCCCCAGTGAAGGAAAAAGTACCACATCGGTAAACCTTGCTATTTCTTTTGCAGAAGCTGGAAAACGCACATTATTGATTGACTGTGATATGCGAAAACCCAAAATAGCTCGTTTGCTAAGAATAAAACATGCAGATGGTCTTAGCGACTTGCTTTTCAATTCGGAGAAGATAGAAAACTGTATTTTTCGAATCAATAATACGGAATTATATATTTTGTCTGCTGGTTCAATCCCTCCAAATCCCTCTGAACTTCTTGGTTCTGATCGAATGCAGCGACTAATTGATTCCATGCGAGAAAAGTTCGAGTACATTATTTTAGATATGCCTCCTGTCAATGTAGTAACAGATGCAGTGGTAGCAAGTCCCCTAACCGATGGTGCGCTGATTGTAGCACGAGCTGGTATGTCAGAACGAAATGCAGTGCTCCATGCAATGGATCAGTTACAGCGAGCTAATGCCAAAATTTTGGGAGGAGTATTGACCAGAATTAATGAGGGCAACAACTCCTATAGCTATTCAAAAGAATATGGATATGGTTATGGCTACGGAAAGACACCCGAAACAACCGGCGCTACAGGTAAATAACAATGGTTGATATACATACTCATATTCTCCCACACATGGACGATGGGGCAAAAGATGTTGAGATGAGCTTGGCGATGCTTCGTATGGAACAAGAACAAGGCGTAAAAACTGTTGTGCTGACACCGCACTTTTATCGTGAAAAAGAAACACCCAAACAGTTTCTTGCTCGTCGTCAAGTTTCTTTTGATCAACTTCAGAAGGCTATTGAAAATCAATGTGAGCTTCTCCCGCAGGTGGTTTTAGGGGCTGAAGTGGCGTGGGTTCCGCACATGACAGAGTGGGAAGAATTACCACAGCTTTGTTTAGGTGGCAGCAACTACCTACTTTTGGAATTACCGTTCTCACCATGGAAAAGTAATATGTTTCAAGAAATATATGATATGATTTTTGAACAAGATATCATACCTATTTTTGCTCATCTGGAACGTTATGTAAAAATTCAAAATAGAAATTATATTAATGAGATTCTTGCAATGGAGACACCGATTCAGGTTAGTGCGGAGCCATTACTTCACTTAACAAAACGGCATACTGCATTAAACATTATTAAGCGTGCGCACATTGCCTTATTGGGCTCTGATTGTCATAATCTTACTACTCGAACACCGAATTTGAAGGCCGGTATAGAGGCTACTCGTAGATTACTGAAGTAAGTCAAAAATTATAGAGAGATAAAAAGTAAGATGTACTTCAAAAAGTCGCTCAATGTAATGGCGTATCAAAGGAAACTGTAGAATTTGAAATAAGAAACGTACTAAATGAGGCAATGAAAAGTGAGAAACCAACCGTGCAATATTTTTGGAAACAAA
>JAHHTM010000174.1 GCA_020024675.1 Muricomes sp. | reverse complement strand
TCTTCCTCCATTTTGTAATTGGACACCAGAAGAATGGGAGACAAAAGGGCATGAATATGATGAAATTAGAGATAACATGCTTGGATGGGATATCACAGATTTTGGCTTAGGAGATTTCTCAAAAGTTGGATTCGCTTTGATAACCATTAGAAATGGGAATCAGAATAATCCTAAATATAAAAAAGTATATGCTGAAAAATTGTTGATGCTAAAAGAAGGACAGCATGCGCCGTTGCATTTCCACTGGATAAAATCAGAAGACATTATCAATCGTGGGGGAGGAACAATGGTAATCCACGTATACAATGACGATAATGGAGAAAAGGGAATAGATGATGTACTCGTAAATAGTGATGGACGTTCATACTACGTTTCAGCAGGAACAGGTGTAGAGGTGAAACCTGGAGAAAGTATTACATTATGGCCGCATCAGTACCATGATTTTGATGTGGTGACTGGGACAGGGGATGTCTTGATTGGTGAAGTCTCTATGTGTAACGATGATAATGTTGATAACAGATTTTATGAAGAAATGGGAAGATTTCCAGAAATTGAAGAAGATGAACCACCATATAGATTACTGTGTAATGAATATCCTGCAGCAAAATAATGTGATTAAAAGGAGAAAATGCTTGTATGAATAAAAAATACGATGTAATCGCTATGGGTGAGCTTTTAATTGACTTTACTATGAATGGTAAGAGTGAACAGGGAAATGATTTATTGGAAGCATGCCCAGGTGGAGCACCATGTAATGTTCTTGCAATGCTCAGTAAATGGGGAAAGAAAACTGCTTTCTTGGGAAAAGTTGGAAAGGACATGTTTGGGACTTTACTTCGAGATACATTAATGACAGCTAATATTGATACTTCACACTTGTATATAGATGAAAATATAAATACAACACTCGCTTTTGTTACAACGCAAGATGACGGCGACAGAGACTTCACATTTTATCGCAATCCAGGTGCCGATATGATGCTTCGTGAAGAAGAGGTAGAAGAAGAGTATCTAAAAGAGGCAAAAATTTTTCATTTTGGCACCCTTTCTATGACTCATGAGGGGGTCAGAAAAGCAACCAAAAAGGCATTGAAGATTGCAAGGAAAAATGATCTTCTTATTACATTTGATCCAAACTTAAGACCATTGCTATGGGATTCCCTTGATCATGCAAAAAAACAGATGGAGTATGGCTTTCAGTATTGCGATGTACTGAAAATATCAGATGATGAAATCCAATTTGTGACGGGGAAAAAAGACTATGATGAAGGAATTAGGGTATTGCAGGATAAATATAATATTCCTCTTATTCTTCTTACATTAGGCAGGACTGGAAGTCGTGCATACTATAAAGGAAGAAGAATAGAGGCGCTTGGATATAAAGTTCATACTATCGATACAACAGGAGCAGGAGATACCTTCTGTGGAACGTCTATCGCATATCTGTTAGATCATGGAATAGAAGATCTAAGTGACGAACAGTTAAAAGAAATGTTGACAAAAGCAAATGCTGCAGCGGCACTTATTACCACAAGAAAAGGTGTAATTCGTTCAATGCCGGAGATTCAAGAAATAGATAATCTCATAAAAGAACAAACAATTTGATATTCCCTTCAACAATTGGAGGGGTGATGTTTTGCTATTTATTTTCGGGGATTTAGATGCAAATCTAGATCCTCAAATTTATGTGTATTGGTGGTAGTTTGGAGTATAACAATTATTATTGGGTTTGTTCTTTTTGTAATAGGGATGATTCATTGTTTTGTAAAAAAGAAAAAGACTGCTGTATAAGTTGGAAATATGGAAAGAAATAAAATGAATATAAGACTTGCTGAGTTTCATTGGCAGGTCTTTTTTGTATGATTTTAATACTATCTTAATACAAAACAAGCATTTGCTTTTCCCTTTTTAATTTTTTGAATGCTAAAATCAATAACTGAAGGAGGCAGAGAGGATATGGATATGATTATGTTAGCTATATTCGCAATAAGTTTTGTTAGCTTATATGCACTTGTTTGTTGGTGTGACAAACAGATTATATCGAATGATTAAATAACAGGAGGAAATTATTGATATGATTACGTTATTGATTTTAGCTTTAATTCTGGGAGGCTATCTTGTATATGCATTGGTCCACCCAGAGAACTTTTAAAAAGTCAGGGGGTAAAGAAGAATGGTTCAACTAGTTATTACAATTCTTATATATCTTCTGTTTGTAATTCCGGTGGGAATTTACATGTATCATATAGCAGCAGGAAAACACACATTTGCAGATCCGGTTTTTGATCGTGTAGATCATGCTATTTATCGTCTGAGCGGCATAAAACCTGAAAAGGGAATGAACTGGAAACAGTATGCATTAGCTTTGATCGGAACAAATGGAGTTATGATCCTCTTAGGATATCTGATTTTAAGAATTCAGAGCCTTCCAATTTTCAATCCAAATCATATTGGAAATATGGATCCATCTCTTTCATTTAATACAATCATTAGTTTTATGACAAATACAAACCTTCAGCATTACGCAGGAGAAAGTGGATTATCTTATTTTTCACAGATGATGGTAATTACTTTCATGATGTTTGTTTCAGCAGCAACTGGTTATGCTGCATGTGTTGCTTTCATCAGAGGAATCACAGGAAGGTCGAAAGAATCTGTTGGCAACTTTTATGTAGACCTTGTCAGGATCACGACAAGAATTTTAATTCCGTTTTCAATTATTGGAGGTCTTCTTCTTGTATGGCAGGGAGTTCCTCAGAACTTTGGAGAAAACATTATTGTGCAAACAATTGAAGGAACATCTCAGGTAATTGCAACAGGCCCTGTGGCAGCATTGGAGATTATCAAGCATTTAGGAACAAATGGAGGAGGATTCTTAGGAGCCAACTCTTCAACACCAATTGAAAACCCAACGATGCTTACAAATCTGATCGAGATGTATTCCATGATGTTACTTCCTGGTGCATGCGTCATTACATTTGGAAAAATGGCACACGACAGAAAAAAAGAAAAATCAGCAGAAAAGCTTGGAATTACATCAAAAATTTTTGGAAAAGAAGGACGCAGTATTTTTGCTGCCATGGGAATTCTTTTCTTGATCGGTTTAACAATCTGTTTTGTTTCTGAAAGTAACGGAAATCCAGCGCTTGCAGATGTCGGACTTCGTCAGACTATGGGAAACATGGAAGGAAAAGAAGTCCGTTTTGGTGTAGCACAATCAGCTATGTTTACCACCGTAACAACTTCGTTTACAACAGGTACAGTAAATAATATGCATGATACACTGACACCAATGGGTGGATTTGTACCACTGCTACATATGATGTTGAACGTTGTATTCGGAGGAAAAGGCGTAGGACTTATGAATATGATCCTTTATGCGATCCTTGCAGTTTTTATTTGTGGACTTATGGTGGGTAGAACACCAGAATATCTAGGTAAGAAGATTGAAGGAAAAGAAATGAAACTGACAGCATTATGTATCATTATTCATCCTTTATTGATCCTTGCTTTTTCAGCGTTGGCAATTAGCACAACAGCCGGGCAGGCGGGAATCACCAACGAGGGATTTCATGGACTGACCCAGATATTATATGAATACGCATCTTCAGCAGCCAATAATGGTTCTGGATTTGAAGGACTGGCTGATAATACGTTATTCTGGAATATTACAACAGGAATTGTAATGTTCTTCGGACGATATTTATCAATTATCATTCAGCTTGCGATTGCTGGATCTCTTATGAAGAAGAATTTTGTCAACGAATCATCAGGAACGTTGAAAACAAGTACATTTTCATTTGCAGTCATACTGGTATTTGTTGTTTACATTTTTGCAGCACTTACATGTATGCCGGAACGTACACTGGGAGGGCTTTCAGAAAATCAGACACGACGGAGTCGAGGATGAATCTCTGGCAGATGTAGATGAACGACTAAACAGCAGATAACACC
>JAHHTM010000173.1 GCA_020024675.1 Muricomes sp. | reverse complement strand
TAACTCGAACGAACGTTTTAAATATTTAAAAGCTATATCATGAAATGAGATTAAAAAAGTAGCTGTTGTAACTGGTTTTCCAGATACAACAGCTTTCTTTTTTCTTATTAAATCAGTGGATATTTTTCTGTCAATTCTTTTACCATATCTCGTGCTTTTTCTACATTCGCTTCATCTTTTATTACAAGCGCTATGATTTCTGCAATCTTATCCATATCTTCTTCTACCATTCCACGAGTTGTAACGGCCGGCGTTCCAAGTCTTACCCCACTTGTAACAAATGGAGAACGAGGATCATTTGGAATCGTGTTTTTATTACATGTAATATTTGCATTATCCAGTCTTTTTTCCAGCTCTTTCCCACTAATATCATATTGCGTAAGATCAACAAGCATAAGATGATTATCTGTACCATCAGAAACAATCTTTATACCTCTTGTCTGCAACCCTTTACAAAGAGCCTGTGCATTTCTTATAATCTGTTCCTGATAAATTTTAAATTCTGGTTTCAGTGCTTCTTTAAAGCATACCGCTTTTGCAGCAATTACATGCATCAAAGGTCCACCCTGTGTTCCAGGGAAAATTGCCTTATTGAAGTTAAACTTTTCATTCATTTCTTTACTAGAAAGAATCATGCCACCCCTTGGCCCGCGAAGCGTCTTATGTGTTGTTGTAGTCGTCACATGCGCATATGGAATCGGGCTTGGGTGAAGACCAGCTGCAACAAGCCCTGCAATATGCGCCATATCTACCATAAGATATGCCCCAACTTCATCTGCAATCTCTCTGAAACGTTTAAAATCGATTGTTCTTGCGTAAGCACTTGCTCCAGCTATAATAAGTTTTGGGTGGTTTTCTTTTGCGATTCTTAACACTTCATCATAATCGATCAAACCTTTTTCATTTACACCATATGAGACAACATCAAAATATTTACCTGACATATTAACAGGAGAACCATGTGTCAAATGTCCACCATGATCTAAATTCATTCCCATGATTTTATCTCCCGGCTGAACCATTGCAAATAAAACAGCCATATTCGCCTGTGCTCCGGAATGAGGCTGTACATTTGCGTATTCACATCCAAACAACTTCTTAGCTCTTTGTATTGCAAGTTCCTCTACCATATCTACACACTGACAACCGCCATAATATCTTTTTCCCGGATATCCTTCTGCATATTTATTGGTCAGCACGCTTCCCATCGCTGCCATCACTGCTTTGCTTACCCAGTTTTCTGATGCGATCAACTCTATATGGGAATTCTGTCTTTCCAATTCCGCCTGTATAGCTTCTGCCACCTCAATATCATCTTTTTTGATTTCCTCAAAATCGTACATATCTTTTCCTCCTGACTCCTGTATATGCAGGTTTCTTACAATGATTTAATTTTAAGAATTATAGCACCTTTAAACTCAAATGTCCATGCTTTAAAAATCAAAAAGTGACAATTGGTTACTTTCTGGGAGATCTCCAAAAAGCCCTAGATCTTTCATAAAATCTACTACTGTTTTGCTGACTTTTGTACGCTGTCTAAAATCATCCAATGACAGATATGAAACATCTTTTGCCGCTTCTTCAACTGCTTCCGCTGCTTTTTCACCCATTCCTTCGATGCTTGACAGCGGTGGCATTAATTTCCCATCTATGATCTGAAATTTTTTTGCTTTTGCTTTGTAAATATCCAGTGGAAGGAATTCGAACCCTCTTGCATACATTTCTTGTACAATTTTCATATCCTTTAGAACATCCTGTTCCTTGTTACTTAATGAAGCACTTCTCTTTTTGTAATCCTTCATGTAATAGTTCAGTTTATCTTTTCCCTGACACATGATTTCATAAGAAAACGCATTTGCTCGAATACCGAAATATGCACCATAATAGGCCAGTGGATAATTAATCTTACAATAGGCAATTCTGTACGCCATCATAACATATGCTGCGGCATGGGCTTTGGGGAACATGTATTTGATAAGTTTACATGACCAGATATACCAGTCAGGGACTCCTTTTTCTTTCATAGCTTCTTCCCACTCTGGTTTCAGTCCCTTTCCCTTTCGTACACTTTCCATGATCGTAAAAGACAATGCACTGTCTACCCCTTTATTGATAAGGTAAATCATAATATCGTCTCGTGTACATATACATGTTGAAATAGTCGCTTTTCCTGATTTTACCAATTCCTGGGCATTTCCTACCCATACATCAGTTCCATGTGATAATCCTGAAATTCGGATAAGATCAGATAAAGACGTTGGTTTTGCATCCTGTACCATCTGTATAACAAAATCTGTTCCAAACTCTGGTATTCCAAGACATCCTAATTTGCACCCATTTATATCTTCCGGTTTGATGCCTAAAGCTGACGTGTCATGGAATAAAGAAAGTACTTTTTCATCATCTAACGGAATTTTAGTCGCATCAAATGGATTTTGTTCATTATACTCATTTTCCAATGCATCCGAAGTAATATATTCCTCTAACGTTCGGATCATTGTAGGATCGTCATGACCTAGTATATCCAGTTTTAACAGGTTATGGTCAATAGAGTGATAATCAAAATGTGTAGTAATGATATCTGATGTCATATCGTTTGCCGGATGCTGGATCGGAGTAAATTCATTTATATCATGTCCATGTGGAAGCACGACGATTCCTCCAGGATGTTGACCTGTACTTCGACGGATCCCTGTACACCCTTCTGAAATACGCTCTATTTCACATCGTCTTTTTCTCTGTCCACGTTCTTCATAATAATTTTTCACATATCCATACGCTGTTTTATCAGCTAATGTACCAATCGTTCCGGCCTTAAATGTATGACCTTCTCCAAATATCACTTCTGTATATTTATGTGCCTTTGCCTGATAATCTCCAGAAAAGTTAAGGTCGATATCTGGTTCTTTATCTCCTTTAAATCCAAGGAATGTTTCAAAAGGAATATCAAACCCTGCTTTGATAAGCTTTTCCCCACATACCGGACACATCTTATCTGGCATATCATATCCACACCCACCGGCATATGCTTTAACTTCATCCGAATCAAATTCATTGTAATGACATTTTGAGCAATAATAATGTGGACTTAAAGGATTTACCTCTGTGATTCCTGACATTGTGGCAACAAAAGAAGATCCTACCGAACCTCTGGATCCTACAAGATATCCATCTTCATTTGATTTCCATACAAGCTTCTGCGCAATAATATACATAACAGAATATCCATTGGAAATAATGGAATTCAACTCTTTTTCAAGACGAGCGGATACTGGTTCTGGAAGATTTTCCCCATAAACTTCATGTGCTTTTTTATAGCAGATATCTCTTAGATCCTGCTCAGAATTTTGTATGACCGGAGGACACTTATTTGGATTGACCGGAGCAATTTTTTCGATCATATCACAAATTTTATTCGGATTATCTATTACGATTTCTCTTGCTTTTGCAGATCCAAGATATTCAAACTCCTCCAGCATTTCTTCTGTGGTCCTTAAATACAATGGCGCTTGTTCATCGGCATCTTTAAACCCTTTTCCAGCCATGATAATACGTCTGTACACTTCATCTTCTGGATCAAGAAAATGAACATCGCAAGTTCCTACTACTGGTTTTTTAAACTTCTCTCCTAATTTAACGATCTTTTTGTTGAGTGTCTGAAGATCTTCCTCACTTTGAACCTGTGGTATTTTTTCGCTTTCAATCATGAATTTATTATTTCCGATTGGTTGAATTTCATAATAATCATAAAATTCAGCAAGCCTTGCAATTTCCTTTGATGGCTTATTTTCCAATACCGCCTTATATAGTTCTCCTGCTTCGCAGGCACTTCCTATGATAAGTCCATCTCGATGTTTATTTAAAAGACTTTTGGGAATTCTTGGTCTTCTGGAATAATACACAAGATTTGATGCGGATACCAATTTATATAAATTAAATCTTCCAGTATCGTTT
>JAHHTM010000172.1 GCA_020024675.1 Muricomes sp. | reverse complement strand
TGGCGGTTTGAAAGCAAAGAAGATGCCAGCGTATTTATTATAAAGGCGATAAATGGTGAGTCTGTCATTACGCTAAAACAGCTTTTTGAAATGGTAAAACAAAAGCATTACCCGATTATTGCCGCAATATCAAAACCATATAAGGGAATAGAAGGTATTAAAAAAAGTTACAATGAGGCTGCAAAATTGTTTGAGCTAGCATGTATGTCGGGAGCTAGCGCTTTTACAATGTCGGAGGAGTTGGAGGAAGAGGTTGAGAAAGCGCACCTTGAGGAATGCAAGATTATGATTCTAAATGCAATCAGAAGAAATGATGTTAAGAAGTTGAAAGAAGCGTTTATCCATTTTATCTACAGCCTTCCGGAAGAGGAAGAGGAGCAGTTGTATGATATACATAGACTTATGTTAAAAACAGAGTCTATGCTAAGGAATTCGTATGGAATTACAAAAGATCTTCTGGAGCAGTATCAAAAATACTATTCCAATTTTCAAAAACTGACAGCTGGAAAAGCGATTGATGTATCCTACAAAATTTTGTGCAATGTGATTGAAAATAGGAAGGAAAAAGGTTGTGGTAATGAAACAAAGTTTTTTAAAGAGTATATGTCAGAAGCTGTTGCCTATATAGAGGAGCACTTGAATGAAGAAAACTTGTCAATTGTGTCAGTGGCTAACCATTTGTATTTAAACTCTGTATATTTTGGGCGGATTTTTAAAAATACATTTCATATGACATTTAAGAAGTATTTGATGGAGAGGAGAATGGACAGAGCGAAAAGGCTGCTGGAAGAAGGAAACGTCAGTATCGGGGGCATATGTGAACAGGTTGGTATTGGAAATTCATCGTACTTTTCTCATTTATTTAAAGACTATACCGGAAAACTTCCCAGCGAATATAAAAAGGAATATGACTTATGAAAATACAGAAGATATCAGGAATACAGAAAAAATACTTGCTTAATATAGTGCTGCTGCTTGCGTTGGCATTGTTATTATCAAGTGTGGGCGTGTGGCTTTATGTGCGAAAAAACATGTCAAACATGGTTCTGGATAAATATGAGTTCATGACAGAAAAAATGGGTATTGCCCTTGATAGATTATATGAGAAAAGTGAAGAGGTTACTGCAGAGTGCATTACTGACAAAAATGTTCAGAAAAGCCTGCAGACGGAAGAACTGGAGATTGCGGAAAAAAATGCCCTGAGCAAGTATTTTGCTTATATAGATTTAGATTATGTGACAGAGTACTGCTATGTCGATAATAAAGAAAATGTTTATACAAAATCATATTCAGCAATTTCATATAAAGACTTTAAAAAGAGTGGAATAGAGAAAAAGCTTTCATCAAATTACGCCAAGACCCGATGGTTCTTTCAGGAAGACACATTGTTCCATACGGGCAAGGAGGAACTGTTTATTGGACGTAATGTACGCAGCATGGAGTATGTACATGATCCGGGGATGCTGTTTTTTAAAATGAATGAGAATTATCTGGAAAGTATCGTGGAAGAACAGAAAGAAATAGAAGAAATAGTCGTTGGAGTTGTTGATGACAAAGGCAGCCTTTGTATGCAATACGCGCCAGAGTCATTTGTGCTGAATGAGAAGGATGAAGGAAAAATAACCGGATTGTTTAAACATAAAGGGGAGGGAATGATTTTAGAAAGAGAGCGGCTGCATAGCGGAATGCTGCAAGCATATCGCCAGCAGGAAAGCGGTTTTACCATATTTACCTTGGTGCCTAATGCCGTGTTAAACCGGGGTACAACAGAAATCATCCTGGTATTATTGACGATTTACTTGGTTGTGATTCTAATTGCAATGGAAATAAGTTTTTATATTTCAAAAGTATTTACAAAACCGATTTTAATGCTCAGTAAAGAAATGGAACAGTTTGACGGAAACGATTTTTCTCATACAGTAAAAATACAGACAAATACAGAATTGGACAAAATAGGAAATTCTTACAATGAGATGCTTCAGAACATAGAAAATCTTCTGAGTGAAATTAAGAAACAGGAGAAGGAGCTTCGGACGAGTGAATTGAATATGCTTATCAATCAGATTAAACCGCATTTTTTATATAACACACTGGATAATATTTATATGCTGGCAAGAATCAATGGAGAAAAAACAACAATGAAGATGATTCAGTCATTATCAACATACCTGCGGCTGTCATTAAGTAAAGGCAATGATATTGTGACGGTGGGGGACGAACTGGAAAATGTGCGAAGTTATATGGAAATCATTCAGATTCGCAACAGTGGCCTGTTTACTTACGAAATAGATTGTCAGGTGGAGAAAAAAGAAAGATGGATCCTTAAACTCATTTTACAGCCATTGGTAGAGAATGCCATAAAATATGGTCTCGCTGATATGGAGGAAGGAGGCATCATTCGTATAGATGTGAAAGACGTGGCAGGAAAATTGACTTTTACGGTCTACAACAATGGAATTCCCATGGATCCGGAAATGGCTGATAGAATTAATTCTTTGTCAGACGTGCCTATAGTGGAATTGAAAAAAGTATTTCCTGATAAGAAGCATGGATATGGACTGGTGAATATTATTACAAGGCTCCGCTTAAAATATGGTGATGAAGTTAGATTTTACTATGAAATTGAACCGTGCGCAACAAAGTGTGTTATACAATTGCCAGAAAGTGGGAAAGAGAATGATGAAATATAAAAAAGTCTTTGCAGTATTTATTAGTATATTGATTTCTTTGGGGTTGACAGGGTGCTCCCATCAAAAGAATATAGATAATACGGGACATGCTGAAGAAGTGAGAATCCCAATGATTCTTACAGTTGATCCACGTACGGGAAACAAAAATGAAGAGGACGTGATTACGGCATTCAATAAGGAATATAAGGGTAGGTATCGGATTGATGTGGAGTGGATGCTTCAGACAGAAGAAGAATATCGTACCAATCTGAAAAGACTGAATGTGACAGATGAACTTCCGGCAATCATTACGGACCTCCGCATGCTTCCTGCTTTTTATCAGCTTATGTTAAAAGATCAGCGGATTGAAGATCTGTCATTCTCGATCAATAGGGACGAGGAATGGAAAAACATGATCGAGCCTGCGGTGCTTGAGGCATGTACAGAGTCTGATGGGAGCATCTATCTTGCTCCGCTTAGCACTGCCTTCTATTCCTGCTCCGGTGTGTTCTGGAATGAGCAGCTTTTCCGCCAGGCAGGCATAGAAACATTCCCAAAAACATGGGAGGAGTTTTGGAATTGTTGCGAAAAATTGCAGAATAGTGGGATCACACCGCTTGCTTTGCATACCGAAGGTACTGCCTGGGCGCCGATGCTTTTGGCGACAGCCGAGCTGGCGGATTCAAAGGAGGGGGCACAGTTTATGGACGTATTGTACCCCGACAGCTATCAAAATGAAAGCGGACTGCAGTTGGCGGGCACTCTGAAAAGGTTATTTCAGTATACGACGGAAAATGCAATGTATAATGACTTTGATGTCTCCTATCAAAATTTTGTGTCAGGGAAAGTAGCTATGATACCCAACGGCTATTGGATGATAGACCAGATACCTGAAAGTATGGAAAGCAGTGTTCATTTTTCGCCGTTTCCGGGAAATAAACTCATCTCTTCTCCAGAAACATTTGGCTGGGGAGTGGTGTCAGACTATAGCGAGAAAGTAAAAAAAGCGGCAGTCGTTTTCCTAAAATATCGTACAGCTTTTAATCTTGAACAGAAGGAAGAACTTTTAGGTGCAGATTCCAAGAACAATTCTCCACTGTTGAATGATTATATTAAAGCTTATACGGAAAATCCACAGATTGTTCCAAACTATCAGGTAAAATGGAACTCTGTTTTGCAGGAAAAAACACTAGGAGAGATAATTCCTAAATTAGTTAAAAATCAAATTACAGAGGAAGAGTTTGTCAGACAAGCAGATGAAAGCATTCATCAATGTGAGATTGAAAAATAGTAT
>JAHHTM010000171.1 GCA_020024675.1 Muricomes sp. | reverse complement strand
GGTGTCATCGATTCCTTTATTTTTAGCAGTCCGTCGAAAATTTATTTTTGCTTTATAAATATGTTAAAAGATCACTCCATTTTTCTTCATCTTGGAACTACTCTTTTCGAAACAATCATGAGCTTTTTCTTTGTTACAATCCTGAGTATTCTTTTTGCAGTTTTATTGTGGAGTAACAAAAAATTGTCCGAAATATCTGAGCCTTACCTGGTTGTTCTTAACAGTCTTCCAAAATCTGCACTTGCTCCCCTTCTTATTGTCTGGTTTGGAGCAACAAAAACGACTATCATCGTTGCCGGAATGTCTGTTGCGATTTTTGGAAGCATTTTAAATCTTTATACGGTATTTAAATCTGTTGACACTGAAACAATCAAACTTATCTATACCTTACACGGGAAAAAGATACATGCACTGACAAAAGTAGTTCTTCCGGGATCAATACCTGCAATCATCAGTAATATGAAAGTTAATATTGGGCTTTGCCTTGTCGGAGTTATCATAGGAGAATTTCTAGCTGCACGCTGCGGACTTGGCTATTTAATTATTTATTCGTCACAGGTCTTTAAAATGGATTGGTTATTAATGTCTATTGTACTTCTTTGTATCATGGCAATGGTACTATATTCTATCATAAATCACATCGAAAAAAAGCTCAGCAGATAAACAAAAAATGAGTAACAAAATGGAGCCATACCTAAAGGTACCGCCCCAGCTTTTGTTCTCATTTTACATACATTTAAATGTAATCTGAAATATATGGTTTTTTATTAATAAAAATTTTATCTAATATGCGAATCGTTTTCTGATCTGCTTTTATCCTGTCAATGTCCGCAAGCTGTGATGCACATTTGTATCCTAATGCCATTGTAGTAAGTGTGCCTATGGTCATCTTTGCATGATGTTTCGAAGTAGTTTCCACCAATTCTCCATGTTCTTCTGAAACTTTTATATTAAAACTTTTATTATTCCATTCCAGCAATTCGTCTTCAATTTCTAAAGTCACATCGGCGTCAATATCATGGTTAAATTTATAATTCTCAAGAAACATTTCAAAATCAATGATTCTTCCCATAATATATGGTCGAATAGATTCTTTTATAGCACTGTCTTCTAATTCAAATGCGATTGGTTCACTGTAATAATTTGCCCCGTGTACCTCTTTAATCATAGAATCATGAGCTACCATATATTTCCATAGACCTTTTCTCGACTCCTGATCTAAATAAATCATTTCTTTGATGTACATAATATTATCTTTGATCAAATATACCATGTATCCACCCGGCTGATCATCTTGTTTATAATATACAGCTACTGTGGTATCATCTTCGTCCCATCTCCAATATTCATCCCATGCAAGTTTATTTCTAAAAAGGCATCCATGTGTCTTTTGTGCGAAGGTCGCATGAAGATTCATAAAATCAACATTTTCCCATGATACACGATTCACATATCCTGGAACATCTCTCAAATGTGGGAGCTGATGATTTAGAATCGTAAATGACATTTTGTCAGAAACAATCTCCCAGCCTTTATTTCTATATAACGGAATTGAATATGGATATAAAAGAGCAAATGCCTGTTTGTTTTCCCGCATTTCCGTCAGACTTTGTTTCATAAGACCTGACATCAGACCCATTCCTGAATATTCCGGGTATGTGGATACACTTGTAACAAACGCTACGGATTCAATCTGTGAATGAACATTCATTTGTAATGGATATGCTGCAAACTGGGAAACCAGTTCCTCTCCATCAAAATATCCCCATACATTTGCACGTTCTAAAACAGGAAATTTTGACTGTTTGATATCTTCATCTTCCCATCCGCTTTCGAATAAAGTTTGTTCCGTTACCTGAAACGCATATCTTAAAAGTGCATTATACTGATCCAAATCTTCTGCCGTGAGTTTTTTCATTCTAAAATTGTCTCTATTCATTTTATCTTCCTTTCCTCTATGTTATTATAGGCACCTCCACCCTTGTTATTCAAGCATATTTTCCGCTATTGATAATCTTCCTCTTTAAACATCAATTTTTCCACATAATTTGAACACCTAAAATTTAAAAATCCAGTATAAAGTTTTATTTGAAGAAACCCTTACTACAAACAAATCCTTTACACCGGATCAAAATAATTTTATTAATCTCTTTAAAAACGAATCAAACTGTAATCCATATACAATATCTATTAATTCTTAGTGGAATTTTGCCCAATACCCTTGAATAAAAATAAATAATACAATCAGCGGAAGAACATAAGAAACGTATGCTCTTACCCACACTGGGAATTTAAGTCCTTCTCCTGTATTTGCCTCTTTTCTAAAGTTTTTCCATCCCCATCCATATCGGCTCGTACAGAACAAAAGGTACACAAGACTACCAAGTGGTAACAGATTATTGCTCACAATGAAATCTTCCAGATCGAGGATATTTCCTCCCATAGGTGCAAATCCACTCCATACATTAAATCCTAAAACACATGGCATAGATAGTATGATAATAGCAATTACATTAAATATAACCGCTTTTTTTCTACTACAGCCTGTAAGATCCATGGCAAAAGAAAGAATATTTTCAAATACTGCAATAATAGTAGACGCAGCCGCAAAGAACATACACAAGAAGAAGATAGTTCCCCATATTCTTCCACCACTCATGGAATTAAATATATTTGGAAGAGTGATAAAAATAAGCATTGGTCCACTACCTGGATTTACTCCAAATGCAAAACATGCCGGGAAAATAATAAGTCCAGCAATAAGAGCCACCGTTGTATCTAGAACTGTTATGTAAACTGCTTCTCCTGCCAGTGTACGTTTTTTATCAATGTAACTTCCAAATATAGCAAGTGCCCCGATTCCAAGACTCAATGTGAAAAATGCCTGGCCCATAGCAGAAAAAACTGCCTCTTTTAAACCATTTTCTTTTAATTTAGCAAAATCCGGATACAAGTAAAAACGGAGTCCTTCACCTGCACCTTCAAGTGTAATGGAACGCACTGCAAGAACAATCATAAGTATCAGAAGTACAATCATCATAACTTTTGTGATTTTTTCTACCCCTTTTTGTAATCCACGACTACAGATTGCAAAGCACAGTATGACTACAAATATCATACAGACTGTCATGAGCACCGGACGACTTGTCAGATCAACAAATTCACCTTCTATTGCCTGTGCATCAAGATTACTGAATTTTCCAGAAGCCATCTTTACAAAGTAAAGCAACATCCAACCTCCGATTGTTGTATAGAACATCATAAGCAGGTAGTTTCCTGCCATGGCACCATACTTATACCAATGCCATTTTGTCCCTTTTGGCTCTAATTTGTCAAACGATAAAGCTGCACTTGCCTGACTTCCACGTCCTACAGCAAATTCCATGACCATGATAGGTAATCCTAATATTAAAAGAAAGAACAAATAGATCAATACAAATGCTGCCCCTCCATATTGTCCTGTAATGTATGGGAATCTCCACACGTTACCCAGACCAATGGCACATCCTGCCGATATCAGAATGAATCCAAGTCTGGAACCAAACTTTTCTCTCTTCATACCCATAACCCCTTTCTATAACCATAATCTCTTCTTTTTAGTATTTTCTTAAAGATATTTCGCTTTAAAGCATTAAAGAAGCATAGTCATATATTATCATAACGACTATTCTCTGTCAACAGCATGAATCCTCTGTTAAAACATGCTCAAAATTATTCCAATTGACAAAAATGGGCCAAAAGGAACTAACTCTTTCCTTGCATTTCTTGCAAACATAATTTTTAGTCCAACATAAATGCCTGCCGAAAATATTCCAACACAAAAAGCTTTCCACACTGCAAATACTCCTAAAAATAATCCTGCAGAACTCATCAGTTTTATATCCCCACTTCCGAAACACTTCGGATAAATAAAATTCAAAAGTATCATAGGAATGCTAACTAAAAAAACACCTAGTATCTGTTCTGT
>JAHHTM010000170.1 GCA_020024675.1 Muricomes sp. | reverse complement strand
CTATATTTTAGTGCCGGAAAAATAGGTCTCGCATTTCAAGTGAAGAAACAAGATATCATTTCTACTCTGAATTTAACTAATTGTGACTTAGTAAATTAAACACACACTTTAATTTTTAAGAAACCCCCTAATCCATATCGGATTCAGGGGGTTTTTCTTTGCACTATTTTATGTGCAATCTTTATGGCGATTTATAATATTTTCTGCATCATTTCTAAAATATTTCCATCCGGATCTTTAAAATAAAATGCCAGACTTTTACCAAATCCTTCTTTTGTGAAATCAAATGGTTGAGGTTTTGACAGACATTCCACATTGTGTTTCTTCAGATTTTCATATACTTCTTCTATGTCATCTGTGTAAAAGCATAATTCTGAGATGGAGGTTTTAAAAAGATCCGGTCGATCTACTTTCACTTCATCATTCATAAATTGAATTAACTCTACGGAAGGTAATTCTTCATCGTCTGATCCTTTTAAATATCCAACTCTAGCCACACAATTTTGTCTTTGGAACAATAGTTCTGTCTCTTTTCCTTTCATTGTGATCTCACCAAGAAAAGAATATCCTAAAACTTTTTTATAAAATGCTACAGAACGCTCTAAATCTGTTACTGTTATGCCTACATGATATATTTGTTTTACCATATTTAATCCTCCTATAGTTCTTGCATTGTAGTCCTTTTACGGACTATTGTCAATATCTATACAATCACTTTAGAAATATTTTATTTTATTACAACTTTTACCGGAGGATTTCATACTATCGCTAATTATAAATCTTTTGCAATCTCATATCCGCTTGTTATAGCATCTTTAATATTTCCAAGTTTTTCAGCATCCCCTATCATATGATAGTGAACACCACTTGCTTTTAAAGTCTCTTCCAACTGTGGATCAATTCTGTATCCTGCTGCAAATACCAGTGTATCTGCATCATCAATACAATACTCCTGACCATTCTTGCTATAATAAATCTTATCTTCATCCACACGCTCTACCTTGGCACTACAGATCATCTCTACGCCTTTTTTCATCATTCTCTGAACAAGAAGACTACGTCCTGGACCAGATTCATTTAACATAACACCTGACATCATTTCTAAAATAATGATTTCTCTGTTTTTCGGAAACAGATCATTAACTAACGGTGCAAGATAGTCAGCAGTTTCACATCCTACAGATCCACCTCCGATAACAACAACTTTTCTTCCTGGGAATGCTTTACCAGCCAATACATCGTCTGCTGTCATCCACTGCTTAAATCCTGTAAATGGTTTGATCACGATTGGTGCTGCCCCTGTTCCTGCAATCACTTCATAATCCTTAAATTCTGTTTTTAACATTTCTTCTGTCACAGTGCAATTTAATCTTACATCTACCTGTTCCTGCTGCAGTTTTCCTGCCATGTATTTGATCATTCTTGTAAGATCCTGTTTTGCAATAGGTACCGCTGCTAAACGGGCCAGTCCTCCTAATGTCTCTTCTTTTTCACACAGCACAACATGATGTCCACGTTTTTTTGCAACATAAGCCGCTTCCATTCCTGCTGGTCCACCACCAATTACGAGAACCTGTTTTTTTATTGGAGCTTCTTTTATATTTTCTTCATTTTCTAATTCAAGAGAAGGATTAACGGTACATGCTACGCGATTTCCAAACATAATACCATTCAGGCATCTTAGACATCCAATGCATGGGCGGATATGATCCGTCTGCCCTTGCTCTGCTTTTGTAACAAAATCAGGATCACATAAATTTGCACGTCCAATCATACAAATGTCTGCACGACCATTTGCAATTAATTCTTCCGCAATCCATGGTTCTGTGATTCTTCCTACCGTAGCTACCGGAATGGATACATACTTTTTGATTTCTTCTGCCATTTTCACATGAGATCCCATAGGTGTTCCCGGTGCCGGAATCGAACTTCCTCGCATGATTGTTGTTCCACCTGATACATGTAAGAAATCTACACCTGCTTTTTCTAACTGTTTTGAAACATAAATGGCATCATTTAAGTTTAATCCACCATCTGTGTATTCGTCACCTGAAATACGTACATCAATGATAAAATCCTTACCACAGACTTTTCTAACTTCCTGAACCACTTCGAGTGTGAGACGAAGGCGTCCATCCAGATCTCCACCATATTCATCTGTTCTCTTATTGTATAATGGTGAAAGGAAGCCACCAAGTAGACCATGTGCATGCGCTGCATGAATTTCAACTCCATCTGCACCTGCCTGCTTTACTCTTCCTGCTGCCTCTCCAAACTGACGAATAATAACTTGCAGTTCTTCTACTGTTACAGCTCTTGGGGCTTCTTTTGCATAATATGGGCCTACATTTGAAGGTGCGATCAAGCGTGGAGTTCCCGGAATTGGAAACGCCATATACGCTGGATGGAACAACTGTGGAAGGATCTTTGCTCCATACTGATGTACAGATTCCGTCAGTTTTTTCCATCCTGGGATATAAGAATCATCACAAATAGACATATCCCCAGGTAAATATGTATATACAGGCTCTACTGTTGTTACTTCCGTTACAATCAGTCCAACACCACCTTTTGCTCTTGCTGTGTAATGCTGTATCAGTTCTTCTGTAACATACCCTTTATCTGCTAAATTAGTAGAAATAGGAGGCATGAAAATACGGTTTTTTACAGTTGTTTCACCGATTTTGATTGGTGAAAATAAATGTGAATATTGATTCTTCATCGCTTTTTTCTCCTTTTTTCTTTTTATTCTATCATATTAGAATCTCGGATTCTCTCTCTGATACATATATCATCCGTCATATTTTGTCATATTTCTAACAATCGCTTCTTGTTTTGTGAAAAAAAAGACAAAAAAGAACCTCTAAAGGAAAGCATCACCTTTCCTTTGAGATTCTTAAAAGAATTCCACCTTCTTGTACCGTATCTATCTGTACATTTCCTTTTTCTATTTTTAAAATAAAGTCTTCTCCATCTTTTCGAATAGACAACTGTTCATTTTCATAGAGAATTTCTTCTGTCCCCTCTAACAAATGTAAAAGTAGTTTCTTTTGTTCATCATCCAGCACCATCTTTTGATTTTCTTTTCCTGCACTGTATTTCACATTTTTTTGAAATTGTTTTCTGTAAGCACTTGGAACAATTCCATAAAGTTCCCGAAATACGGTTGTATATGCCTTTGAACTTGGCATCCCACAATCAAATGCAATTTTTTCAATGCTTTCTCTTCCTTCTAGAAGTGTTTCCAAAGAAGCTCTCACCCTGACATATGCCAGATATTTGACAAAAGGAATTCCTGTATATTTTTTCATAAGTTTTGATGTATACGATGTACTAAAAGATAATTGCCTTGCTATCTCACTTAACGTCAGATTTTCCTTAAAATGGCTGTCTATATATTTGATGGCTTTCATATAATTTTCATGATAATCTGTATGAAGCGGAAGGTCATCCACAGAAAATGCTTGTTTTGAAGCTGCAATCTGTAATATTTCCATCATGATCACATTCATGTGATACAGATCATTACTCTCTGTCATCAGTTCAGCAGCTAATTCTCCAATCTTATTCCTAAACTGAATATAGGAATCTCTATTTCTTGTTTCTGTACAGACAGCTGTAGAAAATCCGGTACGTACATTTCCTGCCATCGCATCTGTCATACGACTGAAATCAATATGTATCGTCAAAATAATCCCGTCATCATCCGGTTCTTTCTTATGGAGCATATGAATATCGTATGGTGCGATCACGATCATATCCCTTTCTTTCAAAGTATATGAAAACTGTGTCGTAACTGCCTCGTATTCACCTTTTAGGACATAAGAAATTTCTAGACTGGATTGTCTCGAAAATATACTTCTGGAAAATCCATTCATACTCAGACTTAAAGGATAACCAAATTTTTGTCCTGAAAAATCATAATATAAATTCATATTCTGCATATTATCTTCCCTCGATTCCAGAC
>JAHHTM010000017.1 GCA_020024675.1 Muricomes sp. | reverse complement strand
ATATGTTACAGAGTGTAAAATTTATAAAAGTATTAACTGCAGTAACAATTTGTACACTTTTTACAGCAGGTTTTACAACACAAGAAACAGCAGAGGCTGACAATATAGCGGTGATTTCAGAGGAAGTGAAGACCGCAACAAAAAGAGAAGCAATTTCACAAGCTGAAAAAGCGAAATATGTTAAATTGACTCAGCAGATTAAAGAGGAACAAGAAGCAAAAAAAAGAGCAGAGGCTGAGGCTGCAGCAAAGGCTCAGGCAGAAGCAGAAGCCAAGGCTCAGGCAGAGGCGGAAGCAAAAGCTAAGGCTCAGGCAGAGGCGGAAGCAGCAGCCCAGGTAGAAGCTGAAGCAAAAGTCCAGGCAGAAGCTGTTGCACCTGTAGCAGGAGAAAGAGAACTTTTAGCCGCACTTATCTTTTGTGAAGCAGGAAACCAGCCATATGAAGGACAGGTTGCGGTAGGAGCGGTTGTTATGAATCGTGTAAGAAGTGGTGCATATCCAAATTCTATTTCCTCAGTAATCTATCAGTCAGGACAGTTTGGACCAGCCATGACAGGATGGCTTGACAGCGTACTTTATAGTGGTGGATATACACAGACTGCATACCAGGCAGCAGGCGATGCACTTGCCGGAGTAAATCCTATTGGAGATTGTCTGTATTTTGGAAATGGAAACTGGGGGATTCAAATCGGAGATCATTTCTTTCATTAATAATAGACATATAAAAAGAAACTGATGAGATTTGTCTTAATGACAACTCATCAGTTTTTTATTGTTTTATTCTAGTTTGATTTTTGAAAAAGCATCAGCAAAGGCATTGTTAAGAGGAGCAGAAGCTTCTTTGGCCTGTTTTCTCAGATAATTATTTACATCCTTTTTGCTGGCACCTTTTCCAGCTTTGGCTTTGCGATCCTGGAAAGAAGAAAGTTTTTCCTTATGTCCGCAGCTGCAGATAAAGCGTTGCCCATCACCTTTTCCAACCAGCTCCATTTTTTTATGGCATACTGGACAACGGGCATTTGTATGACGAGAAATCGTTTCTTTATAACCACATTCACGATCCTGACATACGAGCATTTTGCCATGTTTTCCATTTACTTCTAACATAAATTTACCACATTGTGGACATTTGGTTCTCGTCATATTATCATGATGAAATTTCCCATTTGAAGATTTGATTTCCTGTATTAATCCGGCAGTGTAGGACTCTATTTCTTTCATAAATGTTACATCGGATTCTTTTCCTTTTGAAATAGCTGTCAGACGTTGCTCCCATTGAGCGGTAAGTTCAGGTGTTTTTAAATCTTCAGGAACAAGTGTTAGAAGTTGCTTTCCTTTTGAAGTTATATGAATTTCATTCCCTTTTTTCTCCATAAGAAAACTTTTAAAAAGTTTATCAATAATATCAGCCCTTGTGGCAACGGTGCCGATTCCTCCTGTTTCACCTAATGTTTTGGCAAGCGTTTGATCGTGATGCTCCATATATTTGACAGGATTTTCCATAGCTGCAATTAAAGTACCTTCGGTAAAATGTGCAGGTGGTTTCGTTTTGCCTTCTGTAATGGAAAGAGATGTTACAGAAAGGACAGAACCTGTTTGAATATTTTGAAAAGCATTAATAGAAAATGGAGAATCTTCTTCATCTATCTCTTCGCAGGAAGATTCGTAAATTTCTTTCCAACCATAAGATATTATCATATTCCCTTTTGCAGAAAAGGTCTCTTTACCGAGGGCCGCTTTAACAGAAGTTTCTTCATATTCGCAGGCAGGTGACAATACAGACAAGAAACGTCTGACAACCATGTCGTAGATTTTACGTTCATCGTTTGTCATGTGTTCCAGTGAAACAAACTGTTCCGTAGGGATGATCGCATGATGGTCTGATACTTTTGCATCATTTACAAAAGATTTGTCTGCATGAATCGTTTGCATGGAAAGACGTCTTGCATATTTGCTGTAAGGACCTACGGCACAAGCCTGAAGACGTTCTTTTAATGTGCCTACGATATCTGCAGTCAGATATCTGGAATCTGTACGTGGATAAGTAAGGACTTTATGATTTTCATAAAGTCGCTGCATAATATTTAGGGTTTCTTTTGCAGAAAATCCATAGCGTTGATTGGCTTCTCTTTGTAAAGTGGTAAGATCATAAAGAGCAGGAGAAAAAGACTTTTTTGATTTTTTCTGAATATTAGTAATGATAAGATTTTCGTTCAAAAGAGTTTTATGAAGTGTATTGATCTTATCAGGATCATAAGTTCGTAAAGAACCAGAAGATGCATCTGTCCACGAGAAAGAAATTCCCTGGGCAGTTGCTTTCATGCCATAGTATGGAACTGGCTTAAATTCACGAATTTCATTTTCTCTGGAGGCGATCATGGCAAGAGTTGGTGTTTGAACACGCCCACAGGAAAGCTGTGCATTATGTCGACATGTAAGGGCACGGGTTGCATTGATTCCTACAATCCAGTCAGCCTTGGCTCTTGCAACTGCAGCTTTATAAAGGTTCAGATAATCATTTCCTGGTTTAAGATGTGCAAATCCTTCTTTAATAGCTTTATCTGTTACGGAAGAAATCCAGAGTCTTTTTATAGGCTTTTTACATCCGGATTTATCTAAAATCCATCTGGCAACAAGTTCCCCCTCTCTCCCAGCATCTGTAGCAATAATGATGTCAGACACATCTTTTCTGTAAAGAAGATCCTTTACAGAATGGTACTGTTTCGCACTTTGACGAATTACAACAAGCTTCCAGTTTTTTGGAAGCATAGGGAGTGTATCAAGGTTCCATGATTTATACTGTTCACCATAAGCTTCGGGATCAGCGAGTGTAACAAGATGTCCTAAAGCCCAGGTTACGATATACTGTTCTCCTTCTATATAAGTAGAAGTTTTTTTAGTGCAGTGCAGAACGCGTGCAATATCTCTTCCGACGGAAGGCTTTTCTGCAATTACAAGGTGTTTCATAAAATAAAGTCTCCTTTTGATTAAATACTGTGGAATCCCTTTCCAATAATTTCACTGGTATTGGAAATAAGGATGAATGCCTGAGGTTGATTCTGATTGATATAATTACGAAGCTTAACGGCCTGAGGGCGGTTAAGAGCAGTAAAGACAATATATTTGTCATTACCAGTAAAAGCACCCTGTGCTTTACAGACGGTTGCACTTCGATTTAAAGTGTGAACAATAAAATCGCAGATTGGCTCTGGATCATCACAGACAACGTTAAAATATTTGGAAAGATTGAAACTTTCAATGAAGTTGTCGATCATGAAAGAACGGATGGAAAGTCCTAAAAATGAGTACAGACCGGTCTTTATATCAAATACAAAACAACCGGCAATGGTAATAAGTATATCGGAAATGAGAAGTGCTTTTCCGATATCAAAGCTGGAATACTTTTTCAGAATCATTGCAATAATGTCTGTTCCGCCACTCGAAGATCCCATGTTGAATAAAACAGCAGAACCAAGAGCAGGAAGGGCAATTGCAAAGCATAATTCAAGCATAGGCTGATCGGTAAGTGGATGGTGCATAGGGTAAACACGCTCCAAAAAAGAAAGTGTAAAGGAAAGTAAAATACTGCAATAGGCAGTTTTGGCACCAAAATTTTTACCTAGTACAATGAAACCAACGACAAGGAGAATCATGTTTACGATAAAAGTAAAGTCTCCGGCAGACATCCAGCCAAATTTATTGACGAGTACGGCAAGACCTGTAATACCACCAAAAGTAAAGTTGTTTGAGAACTTAAAAAAATAAGTACCAACAGACATAATAAGTATGCTTCCAGTTAAAAGCAGGAACTGTTTGAATTTTTCTTTCATATAAAAATCCTCCGAATTTAAAATAGTCTGCAATTAAATTTTGTAAGCCAATCTTGATAGTAAAATTGTAACCCGATGGAAAATAAAAGTCAACGAATTAAGATGACAGAAATGGAAATACTATTGCTTAAAAGGAGGTAGAAAAATATGGTTTTAAATATCCCAATTCAGGATGTATACGCACGAGAAATTCTTGATTCCAGAGGGAATCCGACAATAGAAGTAGAAGTACTTGTTAAAAATGATATTGTAGGACGTGCGGCCGTACCTTCGGGGGCGTCAACTGGAAAATATGAGGCGGTGGAACTTCGCGATGGTGAGAAAAGATATGGCGGAAAAGGGGTTACCTATGCAGTGGATCATGTAAATGATGTGATTGCAAATGCGGTGATCGGAATGAATGTTTTGGATCAGGCGGCGATCGATGGTCTTTTAAACCGTCTTGATGGAACAGAGAATAAAGAAAAGCTGGGAGCAAATGCCATTTTAGGTGTATCATTGGCAGTAGCAAAAGCAGCAGCGAAAGCTATGGGATTACCTTTATATAGATATCTTGGTGGAGTAAATGCAAGAACACTTCCGGTACCTATGATGAATATTTTAAATGGTGGAAGGCATGCAGATAACACATTAGATATTCAGGAATTTATGATCATGCCAGTTGGAGCAGAAGACTTTAAAGAAGGTTTGCGAATGTGTTCGGAAATATATCAAAATTTGAAAGAAATCTTAAAACAAAATAAACTTAGCACATCGGTAGGAGACGAAGGAGGATTTGCTCCGGATCTTCCTGATGCAAAGGCAGCACTCGAGTTTTTAAAAGAAGCAGTGGAAAAGTCAGGATACCATATGGGAACAGATATTAAGATAGCGCTTGATGTAGCGGCATCTGAATTATATGATGAAAAAACAGGAAAATATTTCTTCCCTGGAGAAAGTAAAATGAGGGGACAGAAGATTGAAAGAACGGCAAGTGAACTGACAACATATTTTGATCAGCTTTTGCAAGAATTTCCAATCTGTTCGATAGAAGACCCTCTTGATCAGGAAGACTGGGAAGGATGGCAGCTGTTGACAGCTACACTTGGCGATGATGTACAGCTTGTAGGAGATGATCTTTTTGTTACCAATAAAAAAAGACTGAGAAAAGGAATTGAAAGTCAGGTGGCAAATGCAATTTTGATCAAAGTTAATCAGATCGGTACGCTTACGGAAACAATGGAGGCAGTTGAAGTTGCAAGAAAATCAGGCTATGAAAGTATACTGTCTCATCGGTCTGGAGAAACTGAAGATACTACGATTGCAGATCTTGCGGTTGCGTTGCATGCAGGACAAATAAAGACGGGTGCACCATGCAGATCTGAGCGTGTTGCCAAGTATAACAGGCTCCTTAGGATAGAGGAAGAAGTTAGGTAAAAACCTTGCAAATGCAAAATAAATATGTTAAAATATATCTGTTTATACGCGGGAGGTGTAGATAGATGGAAATACTGAAAATTATTTTAACAATTATATTTGTGATAGATTGTATTGCACTGTCAGCAATCATCCTTCTTCAGGAAGGAAAATCAGCTGGACTTGGAACAATCAGCGGTGTGGCAGACAGCTATTGGGGACAGAATAAAGGTCGTTCTATGGAGGGCGCTCTTGTTAAATCTACAAAGTTCCTTGCAATTTTGTTTATCGTATTGGCACTGGTTTTAAACCTTAGTGTATTTAACTAAGCAGATAAGATGGATGAACACTCTATACAAATTATAGAGTGTTTTTTTCATTACATGGCAAAATACAAGTGTGTATTTTTGGGAAAGAGGTGAATAGATTGGATCAGACATTTGAAAAAAGAAAAAAAGTTATATATGATTTTATATGTGATGATATGTATGTACCTATGAAAATAAAAGAAATCGCTATTGTTCTGCAGATTCCAAAAGAACAAAGGGCTATTCTTAAAGAGGCATTAGACGGACTTGTGGCAGATGGCAAGATTTATGTTACAAAGCGTGGAAAATATGCAAAAGGTGAGACAAAACATCTTACGGGTATGTTTCAGGCAAATGCAAGAGGATTTGGATTTGTCATTCAAGAAGGTGTGGAAGAAGATGTTTTCGTTTCGGAAGATAATATGAATGGAGCATTTCAAGGTGACCAGGTAGAATTCATTATTACGAAAGAACCAGAAGGAAAACGAAAAGAGGGAAAGATCGTAAAGATTTTATCTCACGGCACTTTGAAACTCGTAGGATTGTATGAAAAATGCAAGAGTTTTGGATTTGTAAGACCAGACAATCAGAGAGTCTTAAAAGATATTTATATCCCGGCTGGAAAAGATAAAGGGGCTATGACAGGACATAAGGTTGTAGTAGAACTTACATCATATGGAAATGAACATGCAAAGCCAGAAGGGAAGATCGTGGAAATTCTAGGACATATTAATGATCCTGGTACAGATATCCTTTCTATAGTAAAAGGATATGATCTTCCGACTAACTTTTCGGAACGTATTTTAAATCAGGCGGAACGAGTAGGAAAAGATGTTACAGAAGCTGATATGAAAGGACGTATGGATCTTAGAGACTGGCAGATGATCACTATCGACGGAGAGGATGCAAAAGATTTAGATGATGCGGTTTCTCTTACAATGGAAGGAAATCTTTACAAACTAGGTGTTCATATTGCAGATGTTACAAATTACGTACAAGAAAAAAGTGCCATTGACAGAGAAGCACTTGAACGAGGAACAAGCGTGTATCTTGCAGATCGTGTAATACCAATGCTTCCACATATTTTATGTAATGGGATTTGTTCATTAAATGCCAAAGAAGTAAGACTGGCACTTAGTTGCATCATGAAGATCAATTCAAAGGGAGAGGTAGTAGACCATCAGATTGCGGAGAGTGTTGTTTGTGTCACAAAACGTATGAGTTATACCGGAGTACAAAAGATTCTTGATGAGCAAGATCTTCCGGAAGAAAAGCGAGAAGAAAGCCAAAGTTGTGAAGAATTAGTTCCGATGATCGTTAAGATGGCAGAACTTTCGAAAATACTTAGGAAGAAACGACGCGATCGAGGGTCGATTGATTTTGAATTTCCAGAGACAAAGATCATTTTGGACGAAAATGGTGTTCCACTCGAAATAAGACCATACGAAAGAAATACTGCGACAAAGATCATAGAAGATTTTATGTTGCTTGCAAATGAAACGGTAGCCGAGGAATATTATTGGAGGGAGTTACCATTTCTTTATCGTACACATGAACAGCCAGATGAAGAAAAGATAAAACAGCTTGGCACATTTATCAATAATTTTGGATACCATATTCATGTTGGAAATAGTGAGATCCGTCCAAAAGAAGTTCAGAAGTTACTTGCGAAAGTAGAAGGAACAAATGAAGAAGCTATGATAAGCCGTCTTGCGCTTCGTGCCATGAAGCAGGCAAAGTATTCGCCAGAAAATACAGGACATTTTGGACTTGCGGCAAAATATTACACGCATTTTACATCTCCAATCAGAAGATATCCGGACCTTCAGATTCATAGAATCATTAAAGAAAATCTTCGTGGAAGATTAAAAGAAGAACGTCAGGAACACTATAAAAATATTCTTACAGAGGTTGCAATTTTATCCAGCGAAAGAGAACGTAGAGCAGAAGAAGCAGAGCGAGAGACTATAAAATTGAAAAAAGCAGAATATATGATTCAGAAAATAGGAGAAGAATTTGAAGGAGTTGTTTCTGGTATTACAAAATGGGGAATCTATGTTGAACTTCCAAATACAATAGAAGGACTTGTGCATGTCATGAATATGAGAGATGACCATTATAACTATATTGAATCCGACTACGAAATGGTTGGTGAACATACCGGAAAGACATATAAACTGGGGCAGAAGGTTAGAGTAAGAGTTGCAGATGTTGATAAACTACAACGTACGATAGATTTCGAACTTGTATAGTCCAGATTATAACTTTAAAGAAAGGGTGTAACAATGTCAAAGACAGAGGGAAAACTGATCGCAAATAATAAAAAAGCATATCATGATTATTTTATTTTAGATAAATATGAAGCAGGGATCGTTCTTCATGGAACAGAAGTAAAATCTCTTCGCATGGGACAGTGTAGTATTAAAGAAGCATTTATTCGAATTGAAAATGGAGAAATTTTTATTTATGGAATGCATATAAGTCCGTATGAAAAAGGAAATATTTTTAATAAAGATCCGTTGAGAGTAAGAAAGCTTCTCATTCATAAAAAAGAGATTCATAAAATTTTTGGGAAGATGAAAGAAAAAGGAAATACACTAGTTCCTCTTCGAGTTTATTTTAATGGAAGTCTTGTAAAAGTTGAAATTGGTCTTGCAAAAGGTAAAAAACTCTATGATAAACGAGATGACATTGCCAAAAAAGATCAAAAACGAGAAGCAGAAAGAGATTTCAAAATCCGCAATTTTGGGTAAAAGCATGTAGATTATCTGAAAGAAATGTGGATAAGATTCAAAGATTTACTTAGTGGTGAGGAAAAGATGGAGAATAAGATTCAGACAGTGGTCACAAAAAACATAGAGATTGGAAAAGGAATTCCCAAAATCTGTATTCCAGTCCAGGGAAAAACAAAGAAAGAAGTATTTGATGAAATGACAGAAATACGTCAATTTCCCTGTGATCTCATAGAGTGGAGAGGTGATGATCTTGAAACAATTGATACAGATTTAGAAGAAGTTTTGAAACGATTAAAAACAATAGAAAGTGAAAAACCAATCCTCTTTACATATCGTACCCAAAAAGAAGGTGGAAATGGAAAAGACGATCTCGATGTATATAGAAACCTTAATATGAGGGTGATAGAAAGTGGGATGGTTGATCTTTTGGATGTTGAATATTCAAAAGAAGAGATGCTTGTAAACGAAATAATAGAATTTGCACATTCATCTGGCATAAAAGTGATCCTATCAAGCCATGATTTTCAAAATACTCCGTCAATTGAAGAAATGCTTCAGAAAATGTGTAGGATGCAAGAAACAGGGGCCGACATTGTAAAGCTGGCAGTGATGCCTGATTCAAAGGAAGATGTACTTGCACTTATGCAGGCTACGGAAAAGATGAACCGATTGTATGCGACGGTACCGCTTATCACAATGTCCATGTCAGAAACAGGGGCAGTTAGTCGCTTTTGCGGTGGAAAGTTTGGCTCGTCAGTTACTTTTGCTGCTGGAACAAATCCATCTGCACCTGGTCAGCCAGAAGCAGATGAATTGCAAAAGGTACTTTCGATTATCTACAAAAGTATGTGACGTAGGTTTGGAAGGATGGAAGGATCAAAAACCATACCATCCATTCCAAGTTCTCTTCCAGTCTGAATGTTTTCTTTACGGTCGTCTAAAAAGAGACATTCTTCTGGAAGTAAATGAAATGTACGAAATAGATACTGATAGATGTCAGGAGCAGGTTTAGCCATTTTAAGAGGGGCAGAAAATACTATGCCGTCAAAATCTTTTGTGATTTCGAAGAAAGATGAATTTTCAGCAAAATAAGTGGATGCGTTCGATAAAATATAAAGAGCGTATCCTCTTTTTTTTAGCTCGTGGACGAGATCCCACGTTTCTGTTAGGGGCGCAAGATGCTGATACCAGGTTTTAGAAAAATCAAGGATGGCTGGATGCAAGTAAACCGGAAGATTCTCTTTTACATGATCCATGTATACATCATAATCAATGAGACCTGCATCTAAAGAATCCCAGTCATAAAAAACGGCATTTTTCATGAGAGAGTAGTCTTTCGAAGAGTTGCAGTAGTGACCAATTACTTTTTGTTCGTTAAAAAGCGCAAGTACATTTCCAAAATCAAATATTATATTTTTATATTTTTTCATAAAAAAGCTCCTTGTAAAAAGAAGGAGCTTTTTAAAGCTCCTTCCGTTGTTTTTTAAGTGGACCTGGCGGGAGTCGAACCCGCGTCCAAAAACCTGTCCCATGTACTTCTACTATCATAGTCAGTTATTTTTCATTCCCTCTGCCGTACGGGAACTAACACCCTTACGGTTTTAGTAGCTTCATGATACGCCTGACGGCTCAAAGCTTTGCCGGCATCGTTTCCCGCATAGTTGATGCCAGGATTCTAAAGTGCGGGTGCTCTAGAGCTGACATGCAGCATTTAGGCTGCAGCTAATTCGAAATTATCGTTAGCGTTTAATTTTAAGTTTGCGATTTAGCGCATCTGCCTGCGGATAGCTTCTCCATCTTCGAGATCCCTGTCGAAACCAGTACAAGCCCAAAGTTGAATACATCACGATCGGATGTACTTCTATTCTATATAAAAGAATATGCAAAGTCAAGGTGTTTTCATACCAGGTTTTTGTGAATTTACTGGGAACTTTGTTTTTTTAGAAGAAGGTTCATGTTATAATTATCGCATAAAAGTATGTATGACAGAGGTGGCATATATGGAAGATTTTGTTAAGCTAGAAGGAATTACAAAAATTTACAAAATGGGTGAAGTGGAAATCCGGGCAGTAGATGGTGTGGATTTTTCTATTCATAAGGGTGAATTTGCCGTGATCGTGGGACCAAGCGGAGCAGGTAAGACCACAGTGTTAAATATTTTAGGTGGGATGGATACAGCGACAAGTGGTACGATTACAGTAGATGGAAAAGATATCACACGATACAATGGAAAACAACTTACAAGCTATAGAAGAGATGATATTGGATTTGTATTTCAGTTTTACAATCTGATGCCAAATCTCACCGCATTGGAAAATGTAGAGCTTGCCATGCAGATTTGCAAAGAACCGCTTGACGCAAAGGAAGTTCTTACAGATGTTGGATTAGGAGACAGACTGGATAATTTTCCTGCACAGTTATCAGGAGGCGAACAACAAAGAGTTTCAATTGCCAGAGCATTGGCTAAAAGCCCAAAACTTTTATTATGTGATGAACCCACAGGAGCTCTGGATTACAATACAGGAAAAGCGATTTTGAAACTTTTACAGGAAATGTGTAGAAAGCGGGGGATGACTGTGATTGTTATTACTCACAATTCGGCGCTGGCGCCTATGGCAGATAGACTTATTAAAATAAAAAACGGAAAAGTTTCGGAAATGAGAGTAAATGAAAATCCGGTTTCAATCGATGAAATTGAATGGTAGGTACTGATATGAAGAAAAAAGCACTTAGAAAAGATTTTTATATGGAGATTAAAAAAAGTCTAGGTCGTTTTTTGTCTATTTTTCTTATTGTTGCCATTGGCGTAGCGTTTTTCTCGGGAATTCGTTCTTCTGAACCAGACATGAGGCTTTCAGTAGATAAATATTTTGATGATAATCATCTGATGGATATACGGATCATTAGTACGCTTGGATTGACTGAAGAAGATGTGAAGGCAGTGCAAAATGTCAAAGATGTAGAAAATGTAGAAGCAGGATATTCTATGGATGCATTGTGTACCGTCTTTGACAGTAAGCGGGTTGTACATATTTTCTCGATGCTTCCAACAATGAATACCGTTTCTGTGGAAGAAGGCAGAATGCCATCAGAACCAGGAGAGTGTCTGGTGGATAGTGAGTTTATGAAGAATAGTGGCTATCGCATTGGGGATGAGATTGTATTTTCTTCCGGAACAGAAGCAGATATTAAAGATACATTGAAGTCAGATACGTACACAATCGTAGGAGCAGCAAGTAGTCCTTGTTATATTTCTTTTGGAAGAGGCAGCAGTCTTATAGGAACGGGAAATGTAAATGGTTATGTCTGTGTTCCGGAATCTGAATTTAAAATGGATGTATATACTGAGCTTTATGTTTCTGTGACAGGGGCAGAAGATCTGACAGCATTTATGCCTGCATATGATGAGAGGATTTCTAAGGCAGAAAAATCCATAGAAAAAATCAAAAAAGAACGAGAAGAGATAAGATATGAAGAAGTAGTAAAAGAGGCAAGGCAGCAGCTTGAAAAGGTAAAGACAGAATTTGAAAAAGGGAAACAAGAAGCCGAAAATAAAATAGAAGAGGCAAGGAACAAGCTTGATTTTGGAAAAAGTGAATTAGAAAATGCTAAAAATCAGATTACAAATGGGTATCAGGCAATAGACTCAGGAAAAAGCACGCTTGATGCCAGTCAGGAAGAATTAAACAGAAATTATATGGAATTTGCTGCGAAGTCTGCCCAGGTAGAAGAAAAGGAATACCAACTTGGACAGGCAAAAGAACTTTGGGCTCTTTTTGAAGATAGTGACGAAGTAGATGAAAGTATAAAAGTTGAAATTGAAAATAAAATTGCAGAAGCAGAAGCGCAGCTTGCAGATGCAAAAAATCAGTTGGCAGCAGCAAGGGCTCAGTTAGATGCTGGACAGCAGAAGATTACCCAGGGAAAAGCAAAGACTGAGCAGGAAAAAAGAAATCTTGAAAAAGCTGAAAATACAATTTCGACAAAGGAACAAGAGCTTAGTCTGGCGCAAGAACAATTTGAAACTTCTAAAAAAGAGGCAGAAGCAAAGGTGGCTGACGGCGAAAAAAAGATCAAAAAAGCAGAAGATGACATCAAAAAGATAGAAAATGCAAAATGGTATATTCAAAATAGATCCACACTTCCAGATTATAGTGGATATGGAGAAAATGCAGACAGGATGAAAGCAATTGGAAAGGTTTTCCCAGTTTTGTTTTTCCTTGTAGCGGCATTGATCAGTCTGACGACAATGACAAGAATGGTCGAAGAACAAAGGACGCAGATCGGTACATTGAAAGCACTTGGATATTCCAGAGTCTCTATTGCTAAAAAATATTTGAAATATGCTTTTCTTGCGACAATCAGTGGAAGTATTGTAGGAATCTTAATTGGTGAAAAGATCCTTCCATATATAATTATTGTTGCATATGGAATTATGTATCAGCATATGGATGTGATACTGATTCCGTACAACATGTATTATGGACTTATGGCTGCTTTGACTGCACTTGGATGTACTCTTTTTGCAACGATATTCTCATGTTATAAAGAGATGAGACAGCAGCCGGCAGAACTTATGCGGCCACCTGCACCG
>JAHHTM010000169.1 GCA_020024675.1 Muricomes sp. | reverse complement strand
GAAGTAGCCCAAAAGCCGGTCTAGCAAGAATGATGCTGGAGACGGAAGAGTCCGGAGTTCTTGACCATATTTTCTATGATGATGAGGCATCGGACGATGTTCTGGAAGTTACATTTTTCAAGCATGAAAACGATGAGATTCGGGTATTTGAAAACTCTAATGACTGCGTAGGTCAGGTAATCGTCAAGGGCGATACCATGGAGCAGTGCGAAAAAACTCTGCAACGTGTTTTAAATAGCGTTACAATGCAGCTAAAATAAGGAGAAAAATTGTGAAAATTTGGGTGATTGGACGGAGCTATCCGCAGGCAAGTAACAATATGCAAGGGTCCTTTGAATTGGAACAGGCCAAGATGCTTTCAAAACGAGGAAACGATGTAGGATATATCGCCTGTGTATTTCATCCGTTCAAGAAAGTACGGAGATGGGGCTTTTGTCATTGGCGGGAGGAACAGCTGGGTGTTTTCACCTTCTCACAGTTTTATACAATAGAACGTATGAAGCTGCATCTTGAACCATTCAAAACTGCTGTATGGAGAAAGTTCCTGACTCAGGTGGAACAGGAAACTGGACTGCCTGACGTTATTCATATTCATTACCCTGCAAATATCACAGTTGCCAAAGTTGTGCTTGAGTATCAGAAAAAAGGCGTAAAAATTGTATGCACAGAGCATTGGTCGCAGGTCCAACAAAACGTGATCGACAGATATGAGCGGAAGCAGCTAACCATGTACGCAGATCATGCAGATGCGTTTTTGTGCGTGAGTGAGCCGTTGAGAGAAGCAGTTAAAAATATCACTGGGACTAAGCGTGACCTGTACATTGTTCCCAATGTGATCAATGATGCTTTTCATCCTTCGGCTATAGAACACACTGGTAAAAAGTTCGTTGTTGTCGGTGCGTTGTTCCCTAACAAACAATTCGACAAAGTCATCCGTGCTTTGGCAGCGTGTTCCGAAAAAGATATGACATTAACTGTTGTGGGGGGCGGACCTGAATCCAAGCATCTGGAATCGCTGGCAGCAGAATTGAAAATAACAGACCGGGTTACATTTACTGGAAAACTGAGCCGTGAGGAAACTGCCAATGTAATCTCTCAAAGCGATGTACTAGTTTGCTACAGTAAATTTGAAACTTTCGGTGTACCGATTATCGAGAGCTGGGCTTGCGGGCTGCCTGTTATCGCCACGACGGCAGCTGCAGTGATGGAAGTGTGGAATGATAAACTGGGTATTCAGGTCTCCCCAAACCATCTGGAGGAACTGCAGAGTGCAATGCAATATGTTTATCATCACTACAAGCAATATGATTCAGAATATATCTCAAAATATGCGAAAGAGCAATATTCTGAGGGAACAATATATCAGACGTTAATGGGATATTATCGCTGCGAAGATTTGATTTAGAGGGGGAAATATCTGTGAAACCGCTAGTTAGTATTGTAATGCCGGTTTATAACGGTGAGCTGTATTTACAATCGGCTATAGACAGTATCATAGACCAAACATATCCTAATTTTGAGTTAATCTGTGTGGATGATGGCTCAACTGATAAGTCGATGGATATTTTGAAAAAGAATCAAGAAAAAGATAATCGGGTCAAAGTAGTGCAGCAAAAAAATCAATATGCTGGTGTTGCCAGAAACAACGGCATGTCAGTTGCATCAGGCAAGTATTTGATGTTTCTGGATTCTGACGATATATTTGAAAAAAATATGCTTTCTGTGCTGGTAAGACAGGCAGAAAAGAACCACACGGACATTATTTTCTTCGGATTTTATCAATTTAAAACGGATTTAAAGCATAGAAGCATGATGGGAATCCCATTCAGTAGCAAAAAAGTGTGCAACCCAGCCGATCACCAGAAAGATATTTTCAAAATTTCGCAGGGCATTCCCTGGAATAAATTTTATAATCGTGAATTTGTTGTACATACTGGTCTAGAGTTTCAGGGGTTACAGAGCAACAATGACGTATTTTTTTCAAAGACAATTGTGGTGGAGGCTGACCGACTGCTGTTCTTGCATCGCAGATTTGTGAATTATCGGGTAAGCAACGTTAACAGCCTTCAGGGTAGTTACAAACTTGCATCTGGCAACTTCGCAAAATGTACTTTGGCTATGTATGAAGAACTGAAAAGGCTTGGAAAATATGCCTTCTACCAGTCAACATTTGAAGACTATGTTGTTGAAAGCTTTATGCTTACTTTAAAAAAAAGCCAGAGTTCAGATAGCTTTAAAACGGCGTGCAAATTTATAAAAGATGCATTGGATACCATGCACATGACATCAGAAACTCCTGCGATTGCAAATAATTTGGTTAGTCAATTGTTCAATATGATCCTGGATGAAAGATATGACGAGGCGATTTTTTGCTATATGAGGTACTTGTCAGAAACAAGTGTCCCAAAGTCTTCCGTTGAATATCGGTTAGGGAAAAGACTTTTAAATGTGTTCCGCATAAAAAACTATAAATAGAAGTTATAGCGCTTTTTATTTTGAGGTGATAATTATTATTAAAGTAAATGTCAAAAATGTAATACATACAATATTAATGGTTTTACTTTTGATATATATTCTTATCCCACCATTTTTTGTCCAAGTAATTTACAAGCATAGTATTTTACACAGCCTGATAATGGTTGTTTCTTTGACTCTGATTTGTGCTTATATAGTAAAATATGGTTTGAGAGTAGACTCAAATATATTAGTAATTACTGCGTACTATGTTTGTTTTATCGTATCTACTAGAAAAAATAGTGGATTAGTGCATGATGCTTTTTCCAATGGCGTGTTTATCGTATTGTTATGTCTGCTTTTAAATAATTTTATTGACCACAAAGCAGAAGCACTTATATTTATTAAAAAGATTCGCAACATAACATGTGTTTTATTCGTTGTTAATTGTTTGCTTACAATTGCAATGCCCTCTGGCATTCCGGTCATGTCTCGTCCGGGAGCTCCGGGTTTTCTGTATGGCAACATGAACTCAACTATCAAATATATTTTCCCAGGCTTATGTTGCTCTTTGATTTTGGACTCGCAAAACAAAAAAGTGTCGGCCTACACTGTTACGTATTTTCTTGGAATGGCGTTCTTGATATTCCATGTATATTTTATGGCTACTACGTTTGTAGGTATAGCTGTGATTCTAATTTGGACATTGTTTTATAAAAAGTTGAATAAGAATCCCAAACTTCTTTTTTCCATTATCCTGCTCACAGTGTTTTTGTTTGAAATCCTGATCTGTTGTGGATCTGGAAATAAATTTTCATCAATGCTTACCTCACTGTTTGGAAAAGACGTAACATTTTCTGGTAGAGCACATTTGTGGGATAATATTATCCGAGCGATTACCCAACACCCAATGCTGGGACACGGTCTGCAAAGTACAGATTTTGTGCATAGTATGGTGGGAAACCGGGCTGGATCTCACAATTATTATTTGGATGTTCTTTTTCAACGTGGCATTATAGGGCTTTTACTTTTTCTGTCACTTGTGTTTGCAATATGGAAATACATCCCATGGAAGAAGCCTCTGGCGGAGATCGAGTATATTCTTTTAGGCGTATGTTCTGCGTATTTGGTTATGTTTCTAATGGAACCCTATAATAATTATGAGAAGTTCTTTATACCCATCTTTTTTGTGTTATTAGAGCTTCTGTATCCCAAAAAGAAGATTTTGGTTAATATTTTATCTAGCAAGCAAGATTGAAAATTTTAAACATGGAAATCGAACATATGTGTATTAACCGGGGCACATTGTGTCCTGTATGCATATGGGTTGGATTTTAGTTGCAAGATCTGAGATAAATAACAGCAAAATTTTCAATTACCAATATAAATGAGGCGAATAAAATGTTCAGAGAAATGGTTTCAAAAAATCTTCAATTAAAGTATTTTATCAAAGGGATCCAACGGAAGGTGTTTATTCATACGATGGGAAAGAAAAATTTTTCCCAGTTGGTGAT
>JAHHTM010000168.1 GCA_020024675.1 Muricomes sp. | reverse complement strand
CTATTATTTCTATGCTGTGTTTAATATTTTTATCCAGAGTAATTTCCTCTGACAATTCGTAAAGATTTCCATCGATCCTTACCCTTACATATCCACTTCTTTTTGCTTTTTCAAGAAGTTTTGCATGTGTCCCTTTTCGCCCTCGTACCACTGGTGCAAGAAGCTGGATTTTGGTTCGCTCTGGAAGTTCCATGATTCGATCTACCATCTGATCTACCGTAAGTTTTTTTATTTCTTTTCCACATTTTGGACAATGTGGAATCCCTATTCTTGCATAGAGGAGACGAAAGTAATCATAAATTTCAGTTACAGTTCCAACTGTTGATCTCGGATTATGATTTGTTGATTTCTGATCAATGGAAATTGCCGGAGATAGACCTTCTATACTTTCTACATCAGGCTTTTCCATCTGTCCCAAAAATTGTCTGGCATAGGAAGATAAGGATTCCATATATCTTCTTTGCCCCTCAGCATAAATTGTATCAAATGCCAGAGAAGATTTTCCGGATCCACTTAAACCAGTCAATACAACTAACTTATCTCTTGGGATATCCACATCTATGTTTTTCAGATTGTTTTCATTCGCTCCTCGTATTTTTATATATTTACGTGCATCTTTTTTCTCTGTCATTTTGTTTCCTTCCTGCTTATGATTATTGATCTGTCTTCACTAGTATTCCTTTAATTTTCTAATTCATTTAAAGTTTTTCTAAGCTCAACTAAATAATCTCTTAACTGGGCCGCTGTCTCGAAATCAAGTTCTGCTGCCGCTTTTTTCATCTTCTTTGTGGTTTCATTTATATTCTTTTCCAGTTCTTGTCTACTCATAGACTCTGGATCTTTTGCAATTTCTTTTTCTTTGGACGAATCTTTCTTAAAAATCGAAATAGCATCTCTTACTGACTTCTGAATCGTCTTTGGTATAATGCCGTGTTCTTCATTATATTTCATCTGTATCTTACGTCTTCTCTTTGTTTCATCAATGGCAAGACGCATAGAATCTGTGATTGTATCTGCATACATGATAACATGACCTTCTGCGTTTCTTGCAGCACGTCCTATAGTCTGTACCAACGATGTCTCTGAACGAAGAAATCCTTCTTTATCTGCATCCAATATAGCAACCAGCGTTATTTCCGGAATATCAAGTCCTTCTCGTAAAAGATTGATTCCTACAAGAACATCAAATACATCCAGACGCATATCTCTTATAATCTGTGTACGTTCCAACGTATCAATATCCGAATGAAGATACCTTACCCTTATTCCGACTTCTCTCATATATTCTGTAAGATCTTCTGCCATACGTTTTGTCAATGTAGTAATCAGTACTTTGTTTTTCTTCTGAATCTCCTTGTTTACCTCACCGATAAGATCATCAATCTGCCCTTCCACCGGTCGAACTTCCACCTCTGGATCTAAAAGTCCTGTAGGGCGGATCACCTGTTCTGCTCGAAGTAATTCATGATCTTCCTCATATGGTCCCGGAGTCGCAGACACAAACATAATCTGATCGATCCGGTCTTCAAATTCCGAAAAACTAAGTGGTCTGTTATCCTTTGCAGATGGCAATCTGAATCCATAGTCTACAAGCGTTCCTTTTCGTGACTGGTCACCTGCATACATTGCTCCAATCTGTGGAATTGTCTTGTGGGACTCATCTATAATAATAAGAAAGTCGTCCTTAAAGAAATCCATCAATGTATATGGAGGCTGTCCTGGTTTGAGTCCAGACAAATATCTAGAATAATTTTCTATCCCGGAACAAAATCCAGTTTCTTTGAGCATTTCTATATCAAAATTAGTACGTTCTTCTATTCTTTGTGCTTCCAGGAGTTTGTCTTCTTTTTTGAAATATTTTACTCTGTCATCTAACTCTTTTTCAATATCTCCTGCTGCCTCAAGTATTCTCTCCATTGGAACAACATAATGGGATGCCGGTGCAATGGCTACAAAAGAGACTTCACTTTTAATCTCGCCTGTAAGCACGTCAATCTCTGAAATTCGATCGATCTCATCCCCAAAGAATTCAACACGCACAGCCATATCACTTTCCTGCGCCGGAATAATCTCAACTACATCTCCACGTACACGGAATGTACCACGAAAGAAATCCATTTCATTTCTTGTATACTGAATATTAATAAGCTGGCCGATCAATTCATCTCTGTCTTTGATCATACCCGGGCGTAACGGAATCATCATATTAATGAAATCATCCGGACATCCCAAACCATAAATACAGGAAACGCTTGAAATAACAATGACATCTCTTCTTTCACACAATGATGCTGTGGCTGAAAGTCTTAATTTATCTATTTCATCATTAACAGAAGAGTCTTTTGCAATATAAGTATCTGTAGAAGGAACATAAGCCTCCGGCTGATAATAATCATAGTAGGATACAAAATATTCCACTGCATTCTCAGGGAAGAATTCTTTGAATTCTCCATATAACTGTGCAGCCAGTGTCTTATTATGAGCAATGATCAGTGTCGGTTTATTCAACTCCTGAATAACATTTGCCATAGTAAAAGTTTTACCTGAACCTGTTACTCCAAGTAATGTCTGACACTGATTGCCTTCTTTGAATCCTTTCACCAGTTCTTCAATAGCCTGTGGCTGATCTCCTGTTGGTTTATATGGGGAATGTAATACAAATTTATCCATGAAAAATTCCTCCTTTTCCGTAACTATTTTTGTCTTATATAGGGCAAAAATTCGTGTAATCCGAAAAAATCGGTAATTTACGCTTTTTCAGTCGCCCTATATACGACATTTTGAATTACACGAATGCATATCACAAATTTTATTCGTACAACCCACGCAACCCATTATAATATAAAACATTATGGGATAACACAAGGTCACAAAAGCGTAATTTTTCAGACCAATTATAACACTAAAAAAGGAAAAAGTACAGCAGATACTGAACGTTTGTTCTGTGCTTTTTCCCTTTATTTAAGGCATTCTTCAATATATTCTTCTGATTTTACAATGTAGTTGTCATCTGCATTGTCCCTATTTTCTCTAATATTGCCTGCATAACACAATTTAGCTAATCTAACGTTAGTGTTTTTGTTGAATCGATGTTTCTTGTATGATATTGTTTACTCAACAAAATATGCTATTTCCACTCTTCTCAAACTGAAGTGCCATTTTTTCAAACACCTAATACAATACATTATCTTTTATGTTTTTATCAACATTTAATTATAGGCTGTTACTTTAAAAAATTTATAAGAAGAGTATAGCATAATAATAATGACTGTTACATATACATTGTGATATGCAACAGTCATTATCTAACTTCATACATTATTTACATAAGAGACTGAAAAGTAGGATATATATAAACACTATTCTTAGTTCTCTATTTTGATGGTGTATGCAATCTGTTTATTCATATTCTCAGGAAGAGTTACAACCAAGTCGTTTCCAACCTGTTTCCATGCTAATTTTGCAGTATTCCCAAGTAATGTAACAGTTGCGCTCTGTGGAATTTCCAGATCAAGAAGTTCAACACTTCCTGAAAGCTCTTCATTCATAATCATTGCATAAAGAGTTGCTCCTTTCTGAGTGAATCTAACATCTTTGTTATCAGCTGTTTTACCTTCCTGTTTTTCCCAATATGTTGTGCCATAAATAGCTTCTCCATTGACTTTAAGCCATTTACCTGTTTCCATTAATGGTTGTTTCTGCTCTTTTGGAATTGTTCCATCTGCTTTAGGTCCAACATTAAGTAAAAGGTTACCATTTTTACTAACTGCATCAATAAGCATATAAACAATATCTCTCCCTTTAAGCATATGATCTGTACTCTCTGCAGCATTGTAACCAAATGACATTCCAACACCTCTTGTAAGCTCCCATTTCTTTTTCTGAAGAGTAAATCCATCTGCGTATTCAGGTGATACAAAATCACAATGTTTATCTGTTACGAGTATTCCACTAATTCCACCTTCTGCAAGC
>JAHHTM010000167.1 GCA_020024675.1 Muricomes sp. | reverse complement strand
CATCACATCTCCTATTTTAACTGTGGCATATCCCATTAAACTGGGATTCCTTTCAGAATGTGCCGGTTTTGTCATAACTTCTAATTTTATTTTTCTCTTTTGTTGTTCCAATGTTGTATTATTTTTTTCATTCATGTTTATTTCCTCCTAGCAACCTTTTACACAAAAATTAACTTCCGGACAGGGTGGCCGGAAGTTAATAAGTACAGAAATATTTAATATAAGAATTTTTCTGCTTCTTTTGTTTTTTTCTTTTTAGAATTAGATATTTGGATTTCACGATAATTTTTAATTCTTTCTTCTACTGCATTTTTGCTATCTTCATAAGCTCCACTCGGTACTGTATCCGTTAAATAAGCGTCTTCTAATCCCCTGTTAATGCATAACGTATTTAACATTTCCAAGATAATCTGCACATTTTTATCTGCAAATCGACTGGATAAACGGATTCCTGTAAGTACATCTTTGAATCTTGCTTCAATTTCATCTGCAATGTTATCTATTAATTCCAGATGTTTGGGCTTATTTTTATGTTCCAAAATAATTTGTTCTAACGCTGCTGTTTGAGAACTAAGATGATTTTTTTCTTTTATTTCCAAAATGTACGTAATGGCTTCTGAAGATAACCGAAATGGTTTCATAGTTTTGGCTTCAATATCATCACCTCCCTTCAAGCTAACTTTCGGCCATGGTGGCCGGAAGTTAGTTATATTTTAAATTTTCTGTCACTCTGTTTAGAGTCTCCGTGTTCTTTTCTATAACTACCATTAGTTTTTTTACCAAAGAAGCATATTTTTCATCCAGTGATTGCAACTCAGGCATAACTACAAAAGATTCTATCAGAGACTTTAAAAGTTGATTCCTTGATATTTTCCGTTTTGCAGCTTCTTCATCTAACTGCTGAATTACTTTTAAAGAAAGCCCTCTAATTCTGATTTCATTACCGGCTATATTATCATCTCCCGACAACTAAAAAAGAACACTTAACTTCTTACGATGTTAAGTGTTCTTTTCTATCTATTATTTTATTTTCATTCTCTTAACTTCCGGCCATGGTGGCCGGAAGTCACAATTCTATGTCTGGTTCTTTCATACCATATTGTTTTTCTATTGTCTCATCACTATATAATATCCCATAAGTATCACATGCAATTTTATAGTTATCCTGACATGACAGACAAGTATCTATTAAATACCCTGATTCTTTTGAATATTCTTGCAATCCTCTTTTATAGAATAATTCATGCGCTTCATCTATTACAAATGGAACTATATTGTATCTCAAACACTCTTTAAATAAAATTAACCGACCAACTCTGCCATTTCCATCTTGAAAAGGATGTATCTTTTCGAAGTGATAATGAAAGTCGATTAAGTCTTCTACTGTTTTTTGGGGGTTCATTTCATACACATACAACAAGTGGTCCATTTCATCATGAACTTTTTCAGGAGAGGTTGTAGTAACCAAATCACCAATCGTATTAGGTTTTATCTTATAATCTCCTACTCGGAACCATGAAAGTTTTTCCTGAGATGTCCCATGTTTGATATACCAATGAAACGTTTTTATAATTTCCTCTGTTAAAGGTTCTTCTGCTATATCTAACATATAATCAAATGCTTTAAAATGATTTTGCGTTTCAATAATATCATCTGTATTAATTGGCGTGTTACCTTCAGAAAGCAAAGTTTGTGTTTCAAAAATACTTCTTGTTTGATCTTCTGATAATTTACTTCCTTCAATCCGGTTTGTATTGTATGCCATATTAACTTGTGTATAATGATATAATCTACCCTTAATTTTAAAGTTTTTTTCCTCTAATAATGTTTCATAAATGATGTTATTCATAGTTCAATCTCCATATTAGGAATAATTAGTTACATTTATTATACAACTTCTGGCCATGTTGTCCAGAAGTTAAAGCTGAAATTTTTTCTTTATTGAAACGCGGTTTTGGGGGTTGCCCCAAAAAGTTTACTTTTACTGCGGTAAAAGTAAAGAGCATAAGGGAAATTTGTGCCCAAACAGGGCAAAAAACTAGGCAGTGCCTAGTAATTTCATGGGAACATCTTTTTTATTTTTGCTATACATTTGATATACGTTTTTTTAACATGTTATCAGTCTGATATATACTTTTGATATACATATGTTATACACTTATAACTTTCGGCCATTATGGCCGGAAGTTATTTCCTTCTCAAATATTCTATTGGGATATAGATGCTTGATAATTTTGATTGGTTTGGTCAATTAAGTTTTCATATTCAGTAATCTTATTTTCATTATCCCGAATCAGCTTTTCTGTACTTGCAATTAAAGAATTATTATTTTCTATCGTTTTTTCTGTTTCTGCAATTTCTATACTGGTTTGATATTTTTTACTTTCTTCAAGCTCCTGATTTTTTGCTTTTATATTTTCAACTTTCTCTTTTAAGGTATTATTTTCATTTTTGAGTGTTTGAATTTCGTTTTTGTATTCTTCTATTGTCAATAACATTCTCTGCTGTAAATATCCCTCCTTTGTTTTGGCTTGAATTTCATCTACAACCGTAATTTTATCTCTGGCAGCATAAAGCCTTGTAAGTTGGTTTTGGTATTTTTCATCAGCAACTTGTACATAAAACGATAACTGACCCCAGTCGTCAGGAGCTTCCATCTGCACCACAAAATAATCTTGTTCCTGAACAATTGCTTTTATTTTCACTTGCTTCTCACTTTTATTTGTTTCTACGTAACAAGCAATATTATATTGTTTACCACTCTCAAATGTAATATTGTTTATTTCCAATTCTATTTCAGCAATCTTTTGTGTTGGAGAATAATCCCATCGTACAATTTCAATGGTATTTCCATCTGCCATTTTTATGCCTTGATGTAATTCCGTTGAGCGATACGCAACTCCTCCCTGAAAAATAGACTGAGAATTAAAGAAAAATATGTAACCACCCAATGCAAAAATTAAAAACCTCCAAAACAATGTCGTTCGGAGTTTTTTTCCTTTTGCCAATTTGATTGAGGTTTCTAATTTTTGTATCGCTGTAATCTTTTTCTTTGAACTTTTTTCATTTTCTTTGACTTCTGGTACATTCGACAATCCATAAGTATCGGATAAATCAGTTGAATGTTCATAAATGCCTTTTTTATCTTCATTCTCTTTATTTTTATTATGGGATTTTGATTTTTTAAATAGCAATTACTCACCCCCTAGAAAACTACGCTGTTTTAAAATCTTGAAAACTAATCCCTTCACCTACCTTTATGCTGGCCACTTGCCACTTCTGCAACTCAGAATTGTATTGAGCTTCTATTTCATATACATTGGGTTGTGTAACACTTCCCCATTTTTCAGATTCCATTGAAATGGTACAAAACATCAACACTCTGGCTTCTGTATCTGTCAGTTTAGAATAAAAGGTATCTTGTATATCTATTGACTGTCTGTATTCTGTCGATACGGAAGTCAGATTACTGATATAAGATTCGTATTCTTTTGTTACATAATCTTTCAATTTTGCATATCTGTCACTGCTGGGATGAGTATCATCAATCGTATAAAAAGTTTCCAGCATATATGTAATATCGTTTATTACCGTATCTATTTTGTTAGCTTGAGCACTTTTTAGTTCATTCTGTGCTGAACTTAATTGAGATGATAAATCATCTATCGTCTGTTCATGTATATTACAAACCAACTCTTGGTCATTTAAAGTGTAAGCTTCCTTATACTTTTGTAATTCCATGTGATTAAAAATACTTATAATAATAATTCCAACCGTAATAACTGATAAAACAATTGATACCCATATCCAAATATTTTTCTTCATAGTTACCTCTCATAATGATTTTCTCTTCCTCTTTCTCTTTTTTCAGCTTGGGATTTTTTTAATTTTAACTTTATATTTTCTTCATCTGAAACTATGATTTGTTGTTTGAATATTTCTATATTGTTAATCTCAAGAAATTCTTTTTCTGTTTGTATATTTG
>JAHHTM010000166.1 GCA_020024675.1 Muricomes sp. | reverse complement strand
GTATATAAGCATATGGAATGAGGGAGACGGTACCTTTTGGGTATCGTTTTTTGTTATATAACGAGAAGGAGGATGTATGCAGGGAAACTCAATTAATCAGGATTTTAAACTATTTTCATTGTTAAGGTTTGCACTACCATCGATGATCATGATGGTATTTATGTCTTTGTATTCTATTATAGATGGAGTATTTATATCACGGTTTGTAGGAAGTGATGCATTGTCTGCATCTAACATTATATTTCCTGTTATTACGGTAATCATTGCTGTAGGAATTATGCTTGCAACAGGAGGAAGTGCAGTTGTTGCAAGAAAAATGGGAGAAGGTCGTTTTCAGGAGGCAAGATCTAATTTTACAATGCTTGTGTCAGTAGGTGTAGGGTTTGGCTTAGTTGTTTTATTGATTGGGAATATATGGATCAATCCGATTGTTAAAGTGTTGGGTGCTACACCAAGATTGTTAGAAGACAGTATTTCCTATTTAAGCATTTTACTTTACTTTGCACCAATGTATATGATGCAAATGTTGTTTCAGACTTTTTTTGTTACTGCAGGAGTACCACAGCTTGGTTTAGGTGCAACGATAGCAGGTGGTGTTGCAAATGCAGTTCTTGACTTTGTTTTTATGGGACCAATGCAGATGGGGGTAACAGGTGCAGCAATAGCTACAGGTATTGGTCAGGCAATTCCGGCAGTCATAGGATTATTTTATTTCTTTTTAAATCGGAAGGAAGTATATTTTGTGCGACCTCATTTCGATGGAAAGGTTTTGAAAGAAAGTTGTATGAACGGATCATCAGAAATGGTATCCAATCTTGCAACTTCAGTTATTACATTTTTATTTAATATTATCATGCTTCGACTTAGGGGAGAAGAAGGCGTTGCTGCTATTACAATAGCATTGTATGGACAGTTTATGTTCAATTCGTTATATATGGGATACTCAATGGGGGTTGCGCCGGTAATAAGCTTCAACTATGGAAGAAAAAATACAACACTTATGAAACGAATTATAAAAATATGTGTAGGGTTTATTGCAGTATCTTCAATTATTATGGTTGCAATTTCACTGCTTATGAATAATTTAGTTGTGAGTATTTTTTCTCCAAAAGGAAGTAGAACATATGAGATTGCAGTTGCTGGATGTTTTTTGTTTTCTTTTAATTATTTGTTTTCCGGGATTAACATTTTTTCATCGTCTATGTTTACAGCATTATCAAATGGAAAAATATCAGCCATTATTTCTTTTATGAGAACTTTTGTATTTCTTATATTAAGTATCTTGATCATGCCAATATTTATTGGAGAATCAGGTGTATGGTTGTCAGTTCCATTTGCCGAATTTATGACAGTATTTATTGCGGTTTCGTTTTTATTATCAAATCGAAAAAAATATCATTATTAATAAATATAATTGTCGGTAAAAACAGATATGTTTATAATGTAGATAATGATACAGAATAAAGGAGAAGAATTATGAATATCGATATAGAAACAATAGAAAAAGTCACAAGAAAACTCATTGAAACGCCAAGTCCGGTAAGTTATTATGAAGAAATCACGCCTGTGATGGAAAAAATGGTAAGCGATCTAGGGTATGAAATGAGTTTTGATCGAAAAAGAACCATATACATAAAAGTGGAGGGTGAACATCCAGAGAAGACAGTGTGTGTAGGGGCACACTTAGATACAATTGGTATGATGGTAAGACATATCAATGATGATGGAACATTGGGCTTACGTAATCTTGGTGGCATTAATTATAATAATATAGATGGAGAATGCGTACATGTACATACAAGAGATGGAAGATGTTATACAGGACTGGTAACATGTGTTTCCCACTCTACTCATGTTTTTGAAGATGCAAGAAGTCTTTCAAGGGAAGAAAAGAACATGATGGTGATTTTGGACGAACATGTAAAAAATGCAGAAGACGTAAGAAATTTAGGGATTGAGCATGGTGATATCATCTCGGTAGATCCGCAGTATCATTATACAGAAAAAGGATTTATTAAATCGCGCCATATTGATGATAAAGCAGCGGTTGGTGCGGTGTTTGCAGTGCTGGAAGATTTGAAAAAATCAAAGAAAAAGCCATATTACACAACATTATTTGCATTTCCGTTTTATGAAGAAATTGGACATGGTGGAGCATGGCTTCCTGATGAAGTAGAAGAATATGTTGCACTTGATATTGGATTGATTGGACCGGATTATTCAGGAACGGAATATAAAGTATCAATTTGCGCAAAAGATAATTATACACCGTATGATCGAGAGCTTACGACAAAGCTTATTAACCTTGCAAAGAAGGAGAAGGTAAATTATTGTGTAGATGTGTTCTTCCGTTATGGTACAGATGCAAGTGCAGCTATCAGAGCAGGGAACAACGTGTATGCTGCTGCTTTTGGAATGGGCTGCTTTGCAAGTCATGGAATGGAAAGATGTCATATAAGTGGTGTAGTGGAAACAGCAAAATTACTTTATGCATACATAATGAGTGAGTAAAAAGTTAAAGATTAAAGTGACTGCATAATATATGTTATGCAGTCATTTTTTAGTTTAGTTTGATTAATTTATATAAGAAAAAATAAAAGTATAAAAAGAAATTTGGGAGCTGCCGAGATGAAAAAAGGTAATTGTTATGATATAATTACGTAGATAATAATTTATCAGCCCGAAATTAATATAGAAAAATATAGATAATGGGGAACAAATATGAATGAAGTATTCAGACAGGAAAAAAAGTATTTTATTAACAGTATTGATCTGATGCAATTAGAGCATAAACTAGGAAGGTGTTAATGGAAGATCCGAACAATGGAATATCTGGATACAATGTTAGATCTTTGTATTTTGATACATTGTATAATAACGATTATCAGGAAAAAATAGATGGGATTGGAACTAGAAAGAAAATAAGATTAAGAGTGTATGATCCAGATAGTAGCTATGCTATGTTGGAAATGAAACAGAAGCAGGGAGATGCACAGAAAAAACGTTCATTAAAGATTGATCGCGAGGATGCAAAAAGCATGATCAATGGAAATTATTCAGTGCTTCTAAAATATGCCGATTCATTTGCGACAGAGTGTTATGGATATATGACAATGAAATTATATCGTCCAAAAGCAATTGTAGAGTATCATAGGAAGGCTTTTATTGCACGAGAGAATAAAACACGTATTACATTAGACAGCCATATTGTTGCTACCGAAACAAACCATGATATTTTTTCAGAGAATCTGTCTGTGTCACCGGTATTAGATGTGTTTAATGCAGTACTGGAAGTAAAATATAACGGATTTTTGTTATCATATATAAAAGATGTTTTACAACTTGCAGATAAATCACCATTGGCAGTAAGTAAATATTGTCTGGCAAGAAGTAGCACATTAAAATATAAATTTTAAGACGAGGAGAAGATGATGAAAGAGTACGTGATGCAATTAATGGAAAATACAGGAAATCTGACATCCCAGGATATTATTCTGCATTTGGTGGTTTCAGCTGTTTTAGGATTTGTGATATTTGTTTCTTATGCAATATCCCATAATGGAGGGTTATATAGCAAAAAATTTAATGTTTCACTTGTAATTCTAACAGTGTTGACGGCAACTGTTATGACAGTAATCGGAAATAATATTGCTCTATCACTAGGTATGGTAGGAGCGTTGTCAATTGTGCGTTTTAGAACAGCAATTAAGGATTCTAGAGATACAGTGTACATTTTCTGGACTATAATTGTTGGAATATGTTGTGGTGTCGGAGATTATCTGGTTGCTTCACTTGGAAGTACAACAGTGTTTTTGTTGTTCCTTCTGCTTGGAAATATCAAAAATGATAATCGTATGCTTTTGATTATTAAAGGATCAAGAGCAAATGAAGAAAAGATAGAAGCATTATTTTTTCAGTATTTTGCACATAAAATAAACCTTCGTGTAAAAAATTCTACAGAAGATAAAATAGAGTATATCTATGAG
>JAHHTM010000165.1 GCA_020024675.1 Muricomes sp. | reverse complement strand
ACAAATGATACCCCTATGCTGCTTCGAAGTTGTTTGTAATTTCTTTCTCCATAACATATAGAAAAATATGCTCCACATCCCATGCAAAGTCCTAAAAGAATCGAAGTAAGAAATGTCATCAATGTGTAAGATGACCCGACTGCAGCAAGTGCATTTGATCCCAGGTATTTTCCAACAATTAACGTATCTGCAATATGGTAAAATTGCTGAAGCAGATTTCCTGCAATCATAGGAAAAGCAAACAAAAGCATTGTTGTTGTAATAGGCCCTTTTGTAAGATCTTTAGTAACTTGTCGTGTATTACTCATCATCAATTGCCTCTATCATATATTCCAATGCCTCCATAATGTCTGTAAGACGCATTCCTGGGTAGTTTGATTTTGTCTGCGTAAGTTGTTCATATATAAATGGAACATGCACAAATCCCGCCCTCATGCCAGGATATTTATTTTGACATAAGTAAAGTGCGTGATACAAAACAGTATTACATACATATGTTCCTGCTGTATTCGATACAAAACAAGGAATGTTGTGATCTGTCACAGACTTCATCATTTTTTTGATTGGCAAATTGGAGAAAATACCATCCGGTCCGTCTATAATAATTTTTTCATCTTCTGGAATAATTCCAAAATTGTCTGCCATTCTACTGTCTTTTATATTAATAGCAATTCTTTCTATTGTAATAGCATTTCTCCCACCAGCTTGTCCTAAACATAAGAGCACATCCGGAGTGCAGACCTCCACTGCCTTCTTAAGCACCTTAGCACTTTCTTTAAATCCCACCGGCAACTCCAGTTTTTTCAACTTCCATTGTCCTATCTGACCTGGCAAAAGTTTGACAGCTTCATATGAAGGATTTATTTTTTCTTCTCCAAATGGTTCAAATCCTGTCACTAAAATCATCTTTGTGCTCATATCACTTCGCTCCTTTTTATCCATTCAAGTTCTGAATATTGGTAAGAAGTTCTTTATCTTCTGGAAGGACCTTAAAATTAGAAACGTATTCTTGTCCATCTGGCGTTTTAACCTGAATCTCTATTACAGTTCCTTCTTCAATTCCCCGGTTACGCATATCCTCAATAAACTTATAAAATCTTATGTGACGTGATTTAAAATCGTCAATTACTTTTTTCATACGAAATAATTTCATTGGATCAATACCCATTTTTATCCACCTCATTTGTTTAAAATATCTGTATTTTATATTACCATAGTCACCCCAAAAGTGCCACAAAAAGAAAGAGCCTCCCGCCTTGATTTACAAGGAGAAAGGCTCTTATCAGCATTATTTCTGTACAATATTGATAATACGTCCAGGAACATAAATTTCTTTTACAATTGTTCCTGTCAGTTTATCTTTGATTACTTCTTTTCCCATAGCAAGCGCTGTATCTTTATCTGCATCAGCTGGTATAGAAACGACTGCTCTTGTCTTACCATTAATCTGAACAGCAACTTCGATTTCATCGTCTTTCATTTTTGATTCATCGTATGTCGGCCATCCTGCTTTAAATACTGTTTCTGGATGTCCTAACTGCTCCCACATTTCTTCTGCAAAATGAGGTGCAAAAGGAGCAAGTAAAACTGCGATTGTTTCGAGAGTTTCCTTGTCGATACCGCCCTCTTTTTTCGCAAGTTCAATAAACTTATTATTGTACTCCATGAAACCAGAAATAACTGTATTTAAACTGAAACTTTCAAGACGAGTTGTAATATCATAAACAATCTTATTACGAAGTTTGATCATCTCTTTTGTTGCTTTTACATTTGCTTCTTTGCTATCCATAAGAAGGTTCCACAAACGTTTTAAGAAACGATTTACACCGTCAATTCCACGATCATCCCACTCTGCATCAAGCTCTGGCGGTCCAACAAACAACTCATACATTCTAAGAGAATCACATCCGTAGTCATTTACAAGATCATCTGGAGATACTACATTTCCCTTTGATTTACTCATCTTAATACCATTTTTACCAGTGATCATACCCTGGTTGAAAAGTTTCTTAAATGGCTCATCAAAATCAACTGCTCCAATATCATATAAGAATTTTGTGTAGAAACGTGAATAAAGAAGGTGCAGTACCGCATGTTCTACACCACCAATATACATATCTACTGGAAGCATCTCATCTGCTTTTTCTTTAGAAACTAATTCTTCATTATTATGACTATCGACGTAACGAAGGAAGTACCATGATGATCCAGCCCACTGTGGCATTGTATTTGTTTCACGTTTTGCCGGCTTTCCGCATACAGGGCACTTACAATTTACCCATTCCTCAATACCTGCAAGTGGAGATTCTCCTGTACCTGTTGGTTCATAAGATTCTACGTCTGGCAGACGAAGAGGAAGTTCTTCCTCCGGTACTGGAACAGCACCACAATCCGGGCAGTGCACAATCGGGATTGGTTCTCCCCAGTAACGCTGACGTGAAAATACCCAGTCACGAAGCTTAAAGTTTACAGTAGCACGGCCAAATCCTTTTTCTTCAATAATATGTGGAGCTTCTTTCTTTAATACAGAAGATTCCATACCATTCCATTCTCCGGAATTGATCATTGTTCCAACTGCTTCTGTGTAAGCTTCAGTCATATTTTCAATTTCTTTTCCATCTTTTGCAATAACCTGGATAATCGGGATATTGAATTTTGTAGCAAATTCAAAGTCTCTTTGATCATGTGCTGGAACACACATAATTGCTCCTGTTCCATAATCTGCAAGAACATAATCAGAAAGCCAGATTGGTGTCTTTGCGCCATTTAATGGGTTGATTGCATAAGAGCCTGTAAACACACCTGTTTTTTCTTTATCCTGCATACGGTCTACATTTGATTTCATGGAAGCATCGTAAATGTATTTTTCTACTGCTTCTCTTGTCTCTTCTGTAGCAAGACTCTTCGCCATCTCATGCTCTGGAGCAAGAACCATAAATGTTGCACCATGAAGTGTATCAGGTCTTGTTGTGTAAACTGTAATTTTTTCATCTCTTCCTTCTACAGTGAAGTCAACCTCAGCTCCATAGGATTTACCAATCCATTCAGCCTGCATTTTTTTAACTTTCTCTGGCCACTCAAGTTTATCTAGATCATTTAACAAACGATCTGCATATTTTGTAATGCGAAGCATCCACTGGCGAAGATTTTTCTTTGTAACTTCTGTTCCACAACGCTCACATTTTCCATTAACAACTTCCTCATTCGCAAGACCTGTCTTACATGATGGACACCAGTTGATTGGAAATTCTTTTTCATATGCAAGACCTGCTTTGAACATTTTTACAAAGATCCACTGTGTCCATTTGTAGAACTCTGGATCTGTTGTATTTACTTCCATATCCCAGTCATATAATGCTGCGATTTCATTGATCTGACGTTTGATATTTTTTATATTTTCTTCCGTAGAAATAGATGGATGAACTCCCATTTTAATAGCATAATTTTCTGCTGGAAGACCAAATGCATCCCATCCCATTGGATGAACGATGTAATATCCTTTTAACAGCTTATATCTGCTCCACACATCAGAAATAACATATCCTCTCCAGTGCCCTACATGAAGACCATTTCCTGATGGATATGGGAACATATCAAGGCAGTAGTATTTTTCTTTTTTATTTCCATTATCGTCTACTCTCGGATTAACTGGATTCTCTGCCCATTTTTCACGCCATTTTTTTTCAACAGCTTTGTGGTTATATGCAACCTTTGACATTTTCTTTACCTCCGTTTTTATAAATATAAAAAAGCCTTTTTCTCAGCAAGAGACGAAAAGGCTTTTAATTCCGTGGTACCACTCTAATTCATCTATTTAGTTTAATAGATGCACTCATTCCTTCTATAACGGGAAGTTCCGCTTTTACCTACTGTTTTTCAATAAAAGAACTCCGAGGTGAGTTGGGAGATTACGCTTCTGTCTCACACCATCCGACAGATCTCTGAAAACGATAGGCTCTTACTATTCCTCATCAATGTTTCTATTCTATATTCTTACTTATTATAAGAATAATAAAAATATAAGTCAAGTCATTTTTCAAAAGAATACCT
>JAHHTM010000164.1 GCA_020024675.1 Muricomes sp. | reverse complement strand
GTCTTTGTTCCAACACTCTGTTTTCTTCTTCTGACAACTTCTTATCTGGAACAAACAAATTAATAATGATCATTACGACCAGAAATCCAACAAACAATTTTGCCGTAAGACATTCTCCACCGCCTCTATTTTTTCTTTTTAATTTGTTCTTAAAACTCTTCATACTTCCACCTAGAATCTAAAATATAAAAACGGATTAAATGATTCCGTTACAAGATAAGCAATTGTTACAAAAAGCAATATTAAATGTGCACTACTTATAACAACCATCCTTATTTTTCTATTTCTTATTTTCATTGACATCGTCTTTAATATATTATCTCCTGCAGAAGATGAACCTAATAACGCAACTGCAAAGAGAAGATAATTTGACAAGATAAAGAAAACACCTTGACGATCTAAAAACGCACTCGCTCCGATTCCAAACATTGTGCCCAGATAATCAAATGCATACCCTATGCTTGGGCTAAAGAAAAATACCCATCCGATCAAAATGCATACCAAAGCATACATATGTTGTATCCATGACGGCTGTCTTTGAATCTTTTCTCCCCACACAAATTTTTCAAGTACAAGAATTATTCCATAATACAATCCCCATACAACAAAATTCCATGCTGCACCATGCCACATACCCGTGAGCATCCACACGATCAAAATATTTTCAATCTGTTTTGCCTTGCCAAAGCGATTTCCCCCTAATGGAATATACACATATTCTTTAAACCAGGTACTAAGAGATATATGCCATCTCCTCCAGAATTCTGTAATACTTCTTGAAACATATGGGTAATCAAAATTCTTTCTAAATTCGAACCCAAACATTCTGCCAAGTCCTACAGCCATATCTGAATATCCACTAAAATCAAAATAGATTTGAAGTGCATATGCTATACACCCTACCCATGCTGTCAAAACAGAAAAACTTCCCATTTGATATCCGGCAATCTCATTAAAGATTTCTCCAACGCAATTTGCCAGAATCACTTTTTTTGCCAGACCTATAATAAAGATTTTTACTCCACTTCCAAATTTATAAAGACTTACTGTTCTTTTTCTTAACTGGATTTCTATATCTACATAACGTACAATAGGTCCTGCAATAAGCTGTGGAAACATACATATATACAATGCAAAATTCAAAATATTTTTTTGAACTTTTGCATTTTTTCTGTAAACATCTATAACATAAGATACTGCCTGAAATGTGTAGAAAGAAATTCCGATTGGAAGAGGTAGTTCCCTGTACGGAATATTTACAGGTAGGATACTGTTAAGCGTGTCCACTAAAAATCCATAATATTTAAAAAACCCAAGAATCAGAAGATTCACGACTATCGCAAAAATCAAGCTTTTCTTCTTCGCCGCAGAATTATCTTCTTTTTCTCCTAAATTAATACCACACACATAATTGAATGCTATTGAAAGCATCATAAGTACAATATATATCGGTTCTCCCCATGCATAAAAAATAAGACTTGCAATCAACATGATCACATTTCTAAATCTTTGTGGCACTATATAATAAAGAGCCAGTGTGCACGGAAGAAAAACCATCAAAAATGTAAGACTACTAAATAACATTATTAAACTTATCTCCCCTTATTATTTTATAGATTGTTCGAAAAAATTTCTTTATATTTATCTGCCTTTTTTCCCACAGATAAAAATACGAATTTTCCTCTGACCGAAACCTGATGAATCTGATCATCATCCTTAACTTTGATCATCAAAACCTCTTCTGCTGACAAATTAAATCTAGAATTATAAAGTAAGACCCCTTCATAATCCGCTGCATTTAATCCATAAAATCTTTTTAGTCCCTGTACACCAACGTTCTGCATTTTTTCAGAATCTATAGACACTTCTAACGGTTTTTCTACTTCCTTAAAAGACTTTCTACTCCCACTGGAAAATATAAGCAATATTGCAACATACACCACGATTGCAAAACAAATAACATATTTCATTACTTCGCTTATACTACAATGTATGTTCCTTTCTGAGCCACCTTTTCTTTCAACTGCTTCTACCATAACGCAGACACCTCCGCCATATGATCTAACCAGTATGGATAAAAGGATGCTTTCAAATGGATTCCATCTGGTTCATAATCATTTTCTGATACTAATGATGTGTTATCAATAAATGTAAGTTGATATTTGTCACATAATTTTTCAAGCCGAGCATTATATTTACTCAAAGCTTTATATTCTGGTTTTTCTTCCACAACCTTATCTTGTACTGGAAATATAGAATTGATAAACACTCTGGCATTTGGCACCTTTTTCTTCAACTCTTCTAAAAGTTTTTCATATCTTTCAACGAACAGATTGGTATTTCCATTTGTCGTTAATATATCATTCATTCCATACGAAAGAAATATAATCTGTGGATTTAGTTTTTCCACCGTTTCTATTTGATCATCAAGGTCTAACACCGAAACTCCGATCTTTGCAACTACACTTGATGCATTTAAAATATCATATTCTTCAAATCCTTCTGTGATAGAGTCTCCCATTATAACCGCATTTTCAAAAATTGCTTTATAATTTCGTTCGCCTTTTTCATCTTCCTCAGTACGTTCTATTTCCTGAATTTTTTTCTCTATGGATGAGACATCTGCTGCCGCTGCCTGCTCTATATACATTAATCCCTCTGTTGTGTCTGCTTTTTTCTTTTGTATCTTGCTAATTCCAAACACAACAAGAAGAGCTGTCGCTATAATACCGACCGCCCCTCTGATATATAACTGTTTTTTTCTTTTATTTACTTCTAACATCAAAATTTGCCTTTCTACAACCCTTATAATCTCCCGCATCATTTATGATACTTTTTTTAATTCTAAAAGTCAATATTGCATGACCTAATCCCAGCAAAAATGAACTCCTTGCGTAAGTTCTACTCCCTTAATTTTTGCCAGATCATCCACTTTAACCAACTGGTATCCTTTATCGATCAAAGATCGTATTACACCACCTTCTACCACTGCCTGCACGGATGCATCATGTATATCATGTAAAAGTACCACACTTCCATTGCCTATTTTTTCCATAAGTTTAGATGCAATGGCATTTGCATTTTTTAATTGCCAGTCACCACTGTCTACATCCCATAAAACTGCAGCTAATGGCACCACTTTGTCCACCGTTTCATTATAACTTCCATAAGGCGGACGATAGGTCGTCATTTTGTAATTAAATTGTTCTTTAAAGAAATCACTGACTCCCATGATTTCTTGCTTTATCTGATCTTCTGTTAATTTCACAAGATTTGCATGTGTCTGTGAATGAGAACCGTATTGGTTTCCGTATTTTAATCCTTTTTCAATAATCGGAACTGTCTCATCATTCAGCACTCTTCCTACCACATAAAATGTAGCTGTTGCATCATACTTGTACAATTCATCTAACAGCCTGTTCGTTTTAGATGCATCTGCACTTGGTCCATCATCAAATGTCATTGCAACTACCGGACGATTTGGATCAATATAAACAGGTTTGACATAATCTTCTTTTTCAATCCCAAGATCTAGCCCTAATTCTTCCGCTATATATTTTAATGGAATATCAACTTTTATATTATACCGATCAAACTGACACACAAAATACTCCTTATTAAAATTATATTTCACATCCTCCTTCTTTATGTTTGGATAATATGTCTGTTCCATAAATTCTCTGGTATAAGCTTCGTCTCTTCCGTTGGCTTTCATAGCATATCTTAGATAATCCGATATGATCATTTTGGCTTTATCATTAAATTCAGTCACCTTGGCTTCATTAAAATCTTCATCTACTAGAAACGTGTTATTGTTTCCATAATCATAACAATGATAACCTTTTAATTTGTATGTTTTGTAGTCATAAACAGTCTCTTGTTTTGCCGTCTTGCACAAATTTTTTACAAATGCTTTTCCTACCTGCTCCGTTTCTCGTGGATAAAATGCCACACACTTATTTGCTCGAACTCTCTTCGCATTGCTATTAATAGTTTTTGCTCCCCTTCCAACAAATAACATAAGTGCAAAGAAAAAGGCTCCTCCTAATATAGCAATTACCCCTACAT
>JAHHTM010000163.1 GCA_020024675.1 Muricomes sp. | reverse complement strand
CCTGTAATAAGATACATCACCCCACTGAATAAAAGAACATGTGGGATTCTTATAATGTCTTTTAAAAAATACCGATATACAAACATTACCAGAAAAAACCACATAGCATGAGAAGGATGATACAACCGAAATGTAGCCTCCCCAGATATAAGATATCTAAATAAATACATACCGATCATCCAAATCACATAAGGTATTAGAAAATTAATCCCTGCGCTTTGTCTACATTTATCGACTTTTTTTGAGAAAAATCCCGAAACAAATAGAAACCCCTGCATAATAAAGGAAAAGAATACCATATAAAGGTATCCATCTAATCCTTTTGGATCGAATTCTCCTGTAACCCTGATAAAATGGGCATATACAACGCCGAATATAAGAAATACTTTTATGTTATCAAATAAATACGATCTTGATTTTTTACTATTCAAAATTTTAACCTCGTATATTTTTTACTGTTTACGGAAACAACGAGATTATAAATCTTCTGTTTTATAAAAGTCAACCTTTTTTTATTTTTACTTGTACCATTCTATAATCCTGAATATAATATTATTATCATAAAGAAAGCAGGTATACGATATGTCAAATTTATTAGATTATCTTGACTGGCGTGGTGATCTTACCTTTGATCAGTCCCCTTTTAATGAAGTAGACAGCCTTATTCTATCCGAGCTGTCCTACCTCAACTTTAAAAATATTGTTCCTGCTCCAGAATTATCAAACGGCCTGTCTGTCTGTGAAGCTGCAAAAGCCTACTTTGCAAATAAATCTACAAAAAGAAAGCATATTGTTACTCTTGACGAACAGATTGAAGCAATGCTGGAAAAAATGGCACAGACTCCTAGATTTAGCAATATGAATCTAAATTGTTATACGGAACATGTAGACATGGAAAATGCAGAACAATTTGCCGCCATTACTTTTGAGACAGACAAGCGTCATATTTATTGTGCTTTTCGTGGCACAGACGATACTCTCGCCGGCTGGCAGGAGGATCTGGAACTTTCCTGTACAGCAGAAGTGCCATCTCAAAAACGTGCAGTTCAATATCTTGTTACTGTGGCAAAACAGTACCCTAGATATAAAATCATGCTTGGCGGACATTCAAAAGGTGGCAATCTGGCCGTGTATGCCGCAATATTTGTTCCACAACGTTTGCAAAAACGCATTACGGATATCTGGTCTAATGATGGGCCTGGATTTCATAATTACATTCTTGATTTACCAAGTTATAAACGCCTGGAAAGTCGGATTCACACCATCATTCCAAGGTCGTCCGTTGTAGGTATGTTACTTGAACATGGCGAAAAATACACCGTTGTTGACAGTGATGAACTGGGACTTTTACAACATAATGCCCTGTCCTGGCAAGTTATGGGGGATCATTTCATCACATTACCTGATATTAACGAAACTGCTATGAATAGTAGTCTGGCTGTCCGTGAATGGCTTCACAACGTTTCTGTAAAACAACGTAAGGATTTTATCGATGCATTATTCAGTGTTCTGAATGCCTCTGGAGCAAAAACACTTACTGACCTTAAAACCGAAAAAATCCGTGCGATTATTCCTATGGCAAAAGCCATGATGAATGTGGATAAAGAAGTTCGAAATGGACTTCTTAATTTCGTACAACTTTTGCTGACTCATAGTACTCGTATGATGATAGAAAGTTTGCAGCAGGAAGTACGAAAAAAATCGAAATTTACTCATACTTCAAAAAAAGACGAATAAGAATTTCTCTTATCCGTCTTTTTTAGATTCCTTACCCTATTCATTTAAAGGAACAACTATGAGATCTTTTGTTACGTGATTTAGCACTTCACATCCATCTTCTGTGATCAACACGATATCTTCAATGCGAACTCCGATTTCTTCTTCCTGAATATAGATCCCGGGCTCAATCGAAAAACACTGTCCTGGTTTTATGATTTCTGTATTTACAGAAGAGACATCTCCGTATTCATGGTCTTCTATCCCAATACTGTGTCCTGTTCTATGTGTGAAATATTTTCCAAATCCTTTTTCCTCAATATAATTTCTACACGCAAGATCTACATCACACATTCTGTTTCCTGGTCTGGCTGCCTTAATTCCTCTTAGCTGTGCTTCTTTTACAACCTCATAAATTTCTTTTGCACGTTCTGATACTTCTCCTAAAAATACAGTTCTTGTCATATCTGAGCAATAATCTCCTAAAATTCCACCGATATCTAAGACCACACTGTCACCTTTTTTTCCTTTTGTATCATCTGTAACATGGTGTGGGTCTGCGCCTGATTTTCCATATGCTGTGATCGGATCAAAGGATACATCTTGATGTCCTGATTCTTTGTATAGATTTTTTACAATGGCATTTAATTCCGTCTCTGTATATCCCTTTGCAACAAGAGGTATCAGCTTTTCCATCACCTGATCATTGGCAGCAGAAGCTCTACGCATAAGCTCCTGTTCTTTTTTATTTTTGATCATTCTTACATGATCCACAATGATGGAACCATTACAATAAATACACTCTTTCTTCAATTCCTGCAGGTGTAAAAGAAAACCAGCTTGCCATGTTTTATCAATTCCAACCTTTCCATTTTCGATAAAACGACTCAATATTTCCACTGCATCTTCTGTATCATCATACCATACAAGATCTACATCTAGATTTTCATTTTGCGGAAATAATTTATTGATTACAAGTTTTGCTTCCCCATTGATATTTAAATACAATGCCAAAAGGCGTTCTCCCGGCTGAAACCATTTCCCTGTGAGATAGAAAATTGCAGCTGGATCTGTCAAGATCATCTGTGGAACCTTCTTTACTTCCATTTCATTTAAAATACTTTGTAACTTTTCTTTGTCCAATTTAAAAACCTCTTTTCACTATTTCTGAATTTTGATATTTTTCCATGCCTTACGAAGTTTAATCGGATTTCCATAATGTAATGTACCATAACGGAATAATTTCGCTGCAAATCTTCCTGTAAGTACACAACTTCCTGCCAAAAGAAGGAATGAAATTACAACTTCCCATGTAGAAACATTTCCCATACAAATCCTTACAAACATTGCATTTCCAGATGTAAACGGTATAAAGGAAGCAATTTTCATAACGATACTGTCACTAAATGACTGCATTCCGAAAATGGAAATAAAAAAGGATGCAATGTAGACCAACATAAGTGGAGTTGCACTCTTGCTGATATCTTCCGTTTTTGATACCAGTGCTCCAAGTGCTCCAAATAACAATGCATATAATAAGTAACTGAAAATGCCAAAACACACATATGCAATCCATACTTCTGTTGGGATATCAAACAGAAAATTTAATTTTCCACCCCATTGATTTTGTACGATGCTGTAAGAGAGAAAACCGCTTCCAAGAATAAGTGCCATTTGAAGAATACCTGCTAATGCTCCTGCCAGAACCTTTCCAAAAATCAGACTATTTGGATTTACACTTGTCACAAGTATTTCAATCGCACGATTACTTTTTTCATTTGTTACGGAAACAGCAATCATCTGACCATAAAAGATTATGAGGAAATATATAGCAAAAACAAGCGCATATGTATACCAGTAACTATTCACACCATCTTTTCCAAGCACAACTTCATTTTTTTCAATTGCAATCACATCTGACTGCATAATCTGATCTTTCGTAAGTCCTTGTGAAATAAGATATTGATCTTTTTGCCATTTTCTAAGACTCTGCTCAAACATCTCAGACCAGGAATCATACAAAGAACTGTTGTTTACAATATAAGTAAACTTATCCATGGAATCTAATATAAATCCTGCTTCCAGCTTATCTTCCTTAATTGCATCTTTTAATTCTTCTTCAGACTCATAGAATTTCCACTCTACAGGCATTGTCTGTAAAAAGCTTTCCGCTTGTTCTTTAATATCTTTCGTTACAAAAACACCAAGCATATCTTTTTCTGAAGTATCATCTTCGCTTTTTTCTTCGTAAGAAGTGTGATTATGAAGCGCTTCTTTTTTTCCATCATCTCCTAACAATCCAGGAATCAATGTTGGAATTATAATGACACCACATAAAATAAGCATAAGGATTCC